>NZ_JAKKRY010000020.1:0-90546 GCF_025653795.1 Shewanella sp. SM73 | reverse complement strand
AAGCACAGCCAGCTGAACTTTGTGTCACCAGGGCAACGTCATGCGGGGCAAGATGGTGATATCTTAGCCAAGCGAAAAGAAGTGCTCGAAGCGGCAAAGGCAAGAATGCCCGAGCGTTGGTCCAAGGAAGTCAGAAATTGTGATGCTGTGGGTCCAGTCACGTTAAACCCAGATAAGGCACCCGCAAACAATGTAATAAATGCAGCTTAATATTTAAGCAAAGAGTGACAACTACCTTGAAAAACACCGTTCTTGATAAATGTACTTAACTCAATCTCAGACATTGATTTAAGTTTCTCTGCATCACAATTGGAATCATACATTCGCGACAGTTGTGATAATTCATCATACGTTTCAAACATACAATGTGTTTTTTCAACACCATTAAACTTATCAGCTAATCGACGAACCAAATATACATTCGAAGCCAGTATAACAATATCATTAGGATGTAGGTTATGCTCTCTGACGTAGGCTTGAATCAATTCAAATGATCCATTCTCCCAATTCTGGTTTACCTGATGATATTTAAGAAGCTCAAAAGTCATTCCTAGTTGAGTCTGCGTAGTTTCAAGCAGTTCTGTATCAGAATATTTTTCAACAAGATAATTTTGCTGGAAATCCTTGAACACCTGATTCAGAGATGAATCCAAACTCGTTCTATATGAACGTTTCAATTTATTCCAACGTCCAAACCCCTGAGCGACAACCGCTGCTCTTTCGTTATCACGAGCATAGATGTTTTGAGACTCATCACCAAATAGAACCATTTCGCCATCATTCGCCAAGAAGTTATCCCGAATGATTTTTACCCATTCACTTTCAAAGTCTTGAACTTCATCTAGTAATATCGTTTGATATTTCTCTACAGAGTGCTCTTTGAACAAATCAGTAGAGTAAAGTTTCTCCAACCCATACTCTCCAATCAATCTTTCGATATCTTGCCCTGTGGCATTAAGTTGAGAGTTAAAAAACTGATGGTAATTTGTTACCGCATAATTTTCATTATCTCGATAACCTAATACATCACTAATTCTATCCTTGATAAGATTCTTTAGAGTGATGTTATACGTAATTATCAACACTTTTGAATCGTGCCTAGTATGAGCATTTACGGCTCGATTCGCGATGATTGTTGTTTTACCACAACCAGCAACACCTTTAATTTTTTCTTTGCATTCCGAACTTACGATCAACTTTTCCTGTTTTGCATCTAAGGGAATTTTCTTACCTTGTTTTAGTACGTGATCGCAAGGCTCTAATCGTCGTTTAAAGTCATCATACACACGCTCATCAAAAAGAACGTGGGTGCCATAGCTCTTAATCTTATGCACTAGATTTGACAACATATCAGAGCCATAAGACATCGCCTTGTCTCTGGTCAGTTTCCTCCTGCTTGAATCAATACCATCGGCTTTTCGATTGTATTGTTCAATCGCGATTTCATTGGCTTTTTTTTGTTCAAATAAAAGTCTGGCACTTTCTCTATTTTCATTTTCAGCTTTTTTATAAAACCCATCGATTTCAGATTTATTCGCTTTATGGAAATACACCAATGGCTGAACTAGATTGAAAAAATTCCGATTAGACAAATAACCCAAACCTAAGACGGGCAAATGTAGTTGATATAAGTTATTTTTATAGGTAAATGCTTGTGACTGTGGCGATGATATCGGGTTGCTACCTTGATGGCTTACTACCGACCATTTGTTAAAACTATCAACATTGTAGTTCTTCAACTCATAGTCTTTTACTTCAATCACAAAAATGGCAACATTTTTTTTTAAAATTATAATGTCAGGTCTATCACCGTCCAAAAAAGGGTTGAAAAAAACTTCATAGCTTTCATCTAAGTTTTCGTTTAAATAATTAACTATCCAAAGCTCTCCTTCGGTTGGTTTTACTTTTAAACGCGATATATTTTCTAATGACGGATAGATAGTCGACATCACTCATCCTTATAAAAAAGGTAATCCAAATAAGGCACCGATAATACCAATAGGGCTAATTGGCAAGGCTACATCGGCTACAAGTTCAGCGAGGCCCTCGCTTGCAACGTCACTTGCTACAGATTCACTGACATGGCTTACTATTTCCCCAGTTAAAACCTCTGATACAGCTTCATCCAGTGTAACGTTATCAATCCCTGAATCAATCACCATAGTGCTATCAAAGCTATTAGCGACTTCACTAGTGACAATAATTGGGATGTCTGGGTTTTCAGCCAATGTCTCGTTGATATAAGCAACGCTGTCGGTCGCTTTTAATTGCACTTCAGCCGCAATGTCACCATCACTCATTAATGTAATATCAGAAACGGGATGGTTAGTGGCTTCAAAGAGCATGGCATCGATGCCTTGCTCATTAAGTACAGTAACAATCTCTTGCTCAAAGACAATGCCTTTGATGTTGCTAATATGCCCCGACATTGCGTCGGGGTTAACATCTGCAAAGTAATCAAAGATCTCGTCGTTACTTGCAAGCTCAAGCTCGTTATAGCCCCGGCGGACTGCGTCAAATACTAAGCTTTGAGCAATCATTGCTGACGCGCTCCTGATAAATAGTCAACAATTTTCTTGAAGCTAGTATTAAGCATTGGATAAATATACCGTCCATTTACTTTACTCAAATCACCATGTGTCGGAGCATTTGATTTTGCGATATCTTGGGCTGTATTTCCCTCTTTGTTTTCAAACTCAGTGTTTGACCCAAGTTCAACCAGTTGAATTACAGATTCAAGGTAACCACTACTTGCTGCAACCATCAATGGCGACCAACCATCTTCATTTCTCAAATCAATATTGGCACCTTTGCTATGGAGAAATTCCAATGTTGATGCTTGATTAAAAGTCGCCGCCCAACTCGCTGCCGTTCTACCAGACTTACTCTGAAGATTGACATCCGCACCTTTGTCTATAAGCAGCGAAATGAGTTCATGTTTTCCATTTTGAGCCAATAAAGATAACGCTGGGTCAGAATCTTTATTTCTTGCATTTGGGTTCGCACCAGCAGTAACGAGCGCTTTGATCATGCCATCATCACCTTTAGTAATAGCGATAATCAGCATCGTTTCTTTATCTTCGTTTTCAACATCAGGATTCACACCATCAGCTAGCAGCTTCTTCGCGATGTTGATGTGCCCACTTTGATACGCTGACAGCATGGCCGCTTCTGAATACTTCGCACTGAACACCGCTCCTTTAGCGAGTAGCTTATCTACTATCTCTATGCGTTGTTTGAAGTAAGCGCCCGTTACCGCATTCCAACCATCGTTGTTACAAACATCAACGGCGGCACCGTGCTTAAGCAGAAACTCAACCGCTTTGATTCGACCTTTCATTGATGCCCAAATCAATGGTGTCCAGCCCTTATCGTTACGGATGTTAACTTCAGCGCCGTTTTCCACCATCAACTCTGCAAGTTCAAAATACTCATTGTCTAAACAAAGCAACAATGCGCTGCTCATATGTTGTGGTCGATAGTTAGGGTTCGCGCCTTTGTGTAACAGTGCTTTAGCAATATCCAAGAAACCCAGTTCAATCGCTAACCGAAGTGGATTATGGCCTGCATGATTGATATCAAAACCGTCACTGTTCATGATGTTCTCGGCGAGTGCCGAAAACCCATTTTTCAACGCAAGCTCAAATGGCGTTGCTTCTCGTTCTTCAAAGACGGTGTTAACTAACTCTGGCTGTTGTTCAAGTACGTAATTCAATAACGCCAAATCACCAGACTCAATGGCTATCAATAGTTGTTCAGTCATTCGTATTGACCTCAGCGACGTCTAACTCGATTTCGCCAGAAAGCAATGTAGAAGTAAGATGTTGTGTAGCTTCGCTATCTCAATTTTAGTTTTGTGACTTTATTCAATCATCGACTCTCCCCATCATGAGGGTTTTCTTTGACTAGAATAAGTGTAACAGTCTGTATGTCAACTAAGATTGGCCACGGTTTTAGAGCTTTCCCAATACAAGCGTTCAGATTCATTGGGCGTTAACACGCCTCTCACGATTCAGTTCCCGTCCAGCTTGATGCCAGAGCTTCGTTACATTGTCGGATTCGCTGCTTTATTCAGAATCCTAGGGTCATCTGGTGATACAGATGGTTCACTCTTGTCGTGGTGAACAACGCTTCATACGACCTCAGGTCGCACGGGCATAACCTAGTTAGCACTTGATACGCGGTACACTTCGCCACTTAGTCGTATATTGAGGCGTCAATAAGTCCCTCCGCATTGCCCATTTATGCTCTATGCCTTGAGCAGCGATAAACAGGGTATCATTACCATAGCGTTGGTTAATGTGATCGAGTGTAAGCATTAGCGCTGGCTTTGCTGTCGGTGGATTGAACAAGTCTAATTGGCTATGCCGTTCGCTCGCTAAGTCAATCAAACCTACGCCTATCTTGTAATAGCGTACACCTTCACGAAATAGCTTGGGGGCTGCTTCACATATAGCCTTAGTTAACTCTATTGTACAGTTAGTCGGACAAGGAAAATGCACCACAGTCTTATAGCTAACAGGACGCTCATCGTGGGGGGAGTTAGTAGCAAATAACAGCATAGTCTTGCAGACTGAGCCTTGCTTACGTGCTTTTGCTGCGGCGATACCAACATGCTTACTTAATGCTTGCAGTAATGACTCAAAATCAGTGATTCGCTCACCCATGCTTCTTGTCGAGAATATCTGCTTCTTATCAGCCCTTGCTTCATCCCACACCTTGCATACTTGGCCGTTAAGCTCGCGTACTGTACGCTCGACTTCAATGCTGAACTGTTTACGGGCTAATCCTGCTGGCATGTTAGCGAGGTCAAACGCAGTACGGATATTCAGCAGTTCGAGCTTAGCGCTAAGCCTACGTCCTATCCCCCAAACATCACCCACTGCAAGCTGCTTTAAAATAGCGATTCGGTCTTGGTCATTGTCGATAACACAGACACCTTTATAGCCCTCTATCTTCTTAGCAGCATGGTTAGCTAGTTTCGCCAGCGTCAGGGTTTCCGCAATCCCCACACAAACAGGTAAACGGGCTTCTTTCCATACAGCTCGCCTTATCAATTGTCCTTGGGTATGCAGGCACTTTATGGCAGGGTAGCAGTTCTTAAACGATAGGAAGGTTTCATCGATACTGTAGACATGCTGCTCAGGCGCAAAGCGGCCAATGATATCCATCATCTTGCTCGACAAGTCAGCATACAGTTCATAGTTAGACGAACAGACAATAACACCACGCTTAGCGCAGAGTGCTTTGACTTGAAAGTAAGGCACAAACTTCTGAATACCCGCTTCTTTAGCCTGTCTATTAGCAGCAACAATCATCCCATCGTTATTACTGAGTACAACAACAGGCTTACCACGCCAATCAGGCCGGAACACCTGTTCCGCGCTACAGTAGAAGCTGTTGGCATCGACTAGCGCAAACATCTACTTTTCACTCAATAAGGGACTTTTACGGTGGCAACGGATAGAACGAGTAATAACCCCTTCAATACTAAATTCATCGTATTCGTGAATGATGACAGGCTGGTGTTGTGGATTGGAGGAAAGCAGTAAACGGCGGGGTATATCAATGATTTTGCAAATAAACTCCCTATTTAAACTGGCAACAATCACATCGCCATTACGCGCTGTTTCATGGCGGTCAATAATGAGTATATCGCCATCAAAGATGCCGATATCTTGCATCGAATCCCCTTCTGCAAAGGCGAGAAAAGTCGAGCTTGGATGGTCAATCAATAACTCATCCAAGCTCAGACCTAGCTGCGTGTATTCAGCAGCAGGTGACTCAAAACCAGTAATACCTGCACGGGCAGGAATAGGGATAACACGCATAGCAATAAACCACTGTGATTACATACAGTAATTATAGTCGTAGAATAGCAGCTAGCAAGAATTATTCAGCGACCTCAATGTAACACCATTGGTTCTTCTCTTTATCGAAGGTCACGTTAATGTTCATTGGGTCGGTATAGCCTTGTTCAGCTCGGAGGGATGCAATCTCGCTTATCTCTGCTAAGTCATCAATACATTGCGGCTGCATTAATGTGTATAAAAACATGGCTATAAAACCGAACAAGGTTAACAGGATTGAAGTGACTAGAACCCGTATAGGTCGGAAAATCATGAATTAGCCATCCTTAGCCAGAGAATTGAAATATCTTTATTAATATGACGATAGCAAAGATTTCTATCAGTACAAGTTGGGCTGGTGCATCATAATACTTATAGCTAACAGACCCAAATCAATATCCACTTCACTCAGGATGCACGCTCTGGCTCTCCGATACTTTTCAGAAGAGCATTGTACTGCTCTGGGTCAGCAGTGTAAATTTTGTCCAAAACATAGTTGGCAACCTTAGATATCTCAGGGATTTCTATCGGTTTGAATCCTCTATCTGGGACTGCTTCAAGGTGAGAGAACTCGTTGTTTAGACGATTCACTAACGCAATTGCTGTATCTTCCTCTTCTCCAAAAAACTTCTTGATTCTTTCAAAAGCATCGTTTCTGTCATCATGATAGGGATATTTGAAGAAAAGAAATGCCTCAAGAAACTTCCGCAAGTTGTTACCAAATCCAAAGAACGGCTCATGATTGACATTTGCCGCATCTTGATGTTTGCACTTATAAATTTGATGGAAGAGGTAATGAAACTCAGTAATGTAGTCTTTGAGATAGGATGGCATAAGTACGATATCGCTTGATGAACCATTTCGCTCAATCATAAAGTGTTCGCTGTCATCAACGCTTTTGGTCTTCCCCCCCTCTCCAGCTAGAATTTTCTTCTTGGGGATAGATAGACGCTTCAAGTACTTGAGGAAATCTAGATTATGCGTAGAAATGAAAAGTTGTTTGTAGCGATAGGCGTTTGAACCATCGAGATTTTTAATTGGTTTGGCTATCAAGCTTTCAATCAAGCTAAACATGAAGAAGATGTGATTACCATCCAAACTGGAAATAGGATCGTCTATATAAATAATTAGTTCTTTATCCTTGCTATCTGGATCGTCAAGTTTGGCGATAAAATAGCAGAATGCAATGAGGCTGCACTCACCTTCGCTAAGGTTGTAAGCGGATTTACCATTTCTAGTGATTTCAAACTTGACAGCTTCTTGGTCTAATCCGTCTTTAGCCTCAAGCTTTATTCCACCATGACCGAAAAAGTGATTTAGCAGAGAATTAACTCGTTCGGCCCCCTTTCGTTCATCCTTCTGTTGAGCTCGTAGGGTAGAGGCGCTTGATTCTGACTGACTAATTTCTTTTTCAATTCTACCGTACTTGGTGTCCGCAGAATCAAATTCCATCTTTAGATTAGCAATTTTGACAAGCTCATCATCATAGTTGATCGTTTGGGAAAACGTATGAACATCAGTCAATCGAAGCGAAGTTCTGGCTAAAACCTTATCTTTTTCAAGCGTTTTTGTTTTGCTATTGCTTGTGGCAATCAATGTATTAATTGCATCCACATGCTTTTGAATTTCTTCTGCATCATGAACAGGTTCTTTCAAGGAGATGACCTGAAAAAGGTTGCCTTTGCGGTTCTCTAAAGCTTTTTTAAGTGCTTCCAAATCATGCTTGTAGACTGCCAATGCATTAGAAAGATTCTTACTACTATTGTCAAAAGCAGGACGTTCTCCTGTATAGAACTGCTCACTTTTAAATCTGTTTAAGCCTGCAATTACATTTATCTCATTATCGACGAGTAAGAGCGCATCATCTAGAGCGGTTTCCAGATCACCAGACTCTTTACTGAAGTGAGAGTCCAACACTTGCCAAATATTTTGCGGCAAACTCTGGTGGCAAAATGCGCAGGTTTCGCGTTTGTCGCGATGGTGGCCGATACCCTGCTTGACCCAGAGTTGCAGAATACTGTCGTTAAGCAATTCTTGAATCGGCTTTGTTGGCGTAATTTCCTTTAACAGAAGTGGCTCTGCCATACTGCGTAATGAATTCAGCTTTAGTTGGACCCTCAGCGTGTCAATTATGTCAGGTAGGGCTTCTTGCTTTAATAGATCAAGCTTTCCAACTTGCTCTTCAACAGTCAATGGAGCGAAGTCAGGCTTCTTAGTGGCTGCTATGTCACTTTTAATGCTGCCAATGTTGTAGACGGCGGTTCCATATTCCCGATTCTTCTTGATCTTGTTATTTGCGTGGGAGCGCAATTTATCTTCCAAAGAGTTAGCTGTAACGTTGTAAGTGCGCTCGGCGCGATCACGTTCTTTCTTCTTCGCTTCTAGTTCAAACCGAAGCCCTGATTTATCTTCAACACTGCCAAGCTTTGTTTCTATGACTGCGATAGCATCATCAATCTCTTTGTTTTGTTCACCGACGATGGCGAAGGTTTTTATTTCCCCACCAACCTGATTAACTAAGAAGCTCAGATTGTCAGTTACAAAGTCACGATTGTAGACCCGAATGTCATAGTGATGGTTAGATAAGGTTGAATTTGTGACATCTCCCTTATCCCCGTAGATTGTGAAGGAAGGGTTAAGATAGCTGTAAGGAATCTCACGGGACTCCAGAGCTCGAAACACGCGAGAGAGGGTCGTCTTCCCAGAATAATTGCGTCCATAAAGGATGTTCAGGCGTTTGAATGTCTGAACGTTAAGACCCCTATCACGAACGGTCTTATTCCACTCCAAACCACTGAAGCTACCAAAGTTTGCTATATCTATCTTACTTATCACTAACCAATCCTCCAATGATGCGTTTGTAATTGCCGAAACAGAAATCTCAAACAGTTGACTACGTAAACTTCAGTTTGCTTATTTGTTTGTTTAATCCCCTGCACTTGCTCCAACTCTTCAATCCCAATGCCGTCCTAAAAATCGCGCAAAAAGCCCTGCAAAGCTCCTCTCATTACGTTGGGCTGTTGGCAATACAAAATAATTGCGAACAGTGAAAAGCAACCCTGCCACGCCACATGCAATACCCACATAATGAAATACGCGTATCCAACGGTGATTAATGACTTCTAGGCCTTGGTTAATACTAGTTCCCACCTGAGTGGCATGCACAGAGCTTAACCAATAGGGAACGGCATAGTAGAAGAGTAGGAGATGAAACCAAACAACAGTGCACCATACCAAGGTAATCGACTGCCGATAACGATCGCGTCTGATATTATTTGGTTGGCGTGGCTTCTGCGTCTGTAGCGTCTTCCCATGACATAAATTCCTTTAGTTAAGCTTCTCTAGCACCTTCACGATAATGAGCACATTGCCACTCTAGCTCTGGGATACAATGGTAAAATTGGCTCATCAAACTTATCGTACAATGATTCAGACATAGTATGCACATAGGGTCTTGGGCCACCTATTTCTGAACCTTCGTTATATATATCCAACAAATATAAAATCACATCGTTAACACTTTTGAGTTTATGTACTTCCTTCAATGTCTGAAGCGCCACCTGAGTCTCATGTTTAAGGCGGATTTTCTTCCTACGTTTTTCGTACATTGTCCTTTTAAAGCTTTTGAGGGTTTCAGGGCTTAAATAATCAAACCAATCATTTATAGACATGAATGAACTGTCTTCTAGTTCAAGCTTGCCCGTCTTTTTAACAAAATCCTTCAAGTCATCCAACATCCGTGGATGTTCATTTTTCTCAACCAAAACAAATAGTTTATCAAGAGAATCATTGATGACGGCAAACTTCCATTCTAGCAATTTACTCATTTACTTTCCCTCTGCTACAAGCCCACAATTCCATTGATAGTAATTAAAGTACGATTCTTTAAACTTGGTATAAAGCACGTTTTCCACACAAACGTCAATATGTTAGAAAAAGATACCAGACAGCAGCACTCCATAAAAAGCAACAAAGACCGCGGCTGATATTATCAAGCATGCGGGCTTCAGCGCGTTAGTACTCGAGTGCGATACACCACATATAGGATAAATATATGGTAGTACGAGTCCTCTTTAGTGCTCAACTAAAGCAGGCCGTTTTCTGACTAACAAGTCAAACTAATACGACATATAAATGCTAGATAAGTAGTAATCCCTCTAGCACTTAAGGACACTTAAAAGAGTTTTAATCATTCGAGTCATACGGTAAATCGTCCTTAAGCTGCTTTTGCAGTCTGTATGACTCAAGTTCTTCAAGATTAATGGATGTGTATTCGTTCAATCTTTTGTATAGAAAATTAATATCTCTAGCTTGGGCAACTTCCATACGCGGGTGCTTTTTACACCTTTCTATAAATTTAAACCGACGCAACTCATTTTTTTCATTTTTTCGTTGGCTTTTTAATTCATCATTCTCTTTTTTTAATTTATTGTTATTTATAGATATTTCATTTTTTTCTTCTTGTTCTTTTTGAGCTTGCGTCTTGATTTTTTTCTGTGATTTAGCTCTTAATTTCTTTGCTTGCTCCTTCAATAAAATCTCGCTAGCATCTATTTCTGCCCAAAATATTCCTCTTAAGTACATAGTAAGTGGTGTAATAGTGCGAGGGTTTCCCCAAAAATATCGCCATATCGTACCGGCCTCACCTGATGGCGGTTTATCGGCTACATAGATCTCATCCAAACTATCTTGTATTTTTTCTAAATACTCGGTGGCCTCAGAAGAAGTCATTTCGGTATTTAATAGATCAAACTTGCTCATAAAAACCTATAAAACAATAAATTAAAGTGAGTATCGCAGAATTGCACAATCTGAAATGATAGTAAAATTAAACTATCAATCACAGCTATTTGCGATAAGCCATGCCTAGCATAAAAAAGTGAGACTTGTTCAACTACAGCTTCTAAGATGAGTCCTTAAAATAACTCTAAGAGTATTCAGCTTTTAAATCATACATTTAATAAGAATCTTTATTGTATCCAACCGTGCAGCTTTCGATTATTTGTCACGCCTTAGCTCATTTTGCAAGCAACTCGTGCACCTAAAACGTTCTCGCCCTAGATAAATATCGAGTCACTACACCAATATTTAAAGTTCAAATTTGTAGACATGATTGTCGTGATTAACTAAATTCTCTTTCGAATATTTTTACTTTCTCTTCGGTTTAGGTAGAGCACTTTTAGTCCGATTTGCTTTTTTATAAGTATCAATTAATGTAACAATCAAAGTGTCATATGAATCAGCATCAAGTTTTTTTCTTAACTCGTCTAACTGCTCTTGTGTCGATTTATTGATTGAAATTCTGCCCCGACCTTTCTCATATTTTTTATCACGACACCTTCTAAGATAATTTTCCCATGCAGGCTTTTTTACTTTATCGATACATACCTGAAACTCTGCAAATTGTTCCTTTGGTAGTTTATTTTTACTATTAAGTAACTGTCTACAACGTCTCTCAATAACTTGTTCATTATGAACTTTAAGGGCCTTGAACCATTCCTCCATATGCTGGTTAATAAAGTTAAAATTTAATTTTCGGTTAGCTAACATACCATTTCCTTGACTACGAGATTACTACAGTAACTACGCCCCATACGCACTAACAAAACTAAAGCCGATCACATAAACAGTCAATCAATTCATCGTCCCGTCGGTAAAGCATTATGATAAAGCTCAACCGAAAACAAATTCGTCGTCCCGTCTTAATTTCAGATTTTTGCAGCTCAAATTCATCATATCGATGAAGTAAATCGCCAACGAGAAAAATCAATCGTCGTCCCGTCGAATTTAGCGTTCACCTATTTAATTTAGCATAATTCAAAGCATCGTCCCGTCTATGCATCTAAATCATAATTCCTACATAATTCATTGTCTAATAAGGTGTTTCTAGAACATATCTATCCAGCATGATTGTAGTCATCATCACTAATAGCTATCTCTAAAACTGAAAGCTTGCAGTTATGAACGAGTAGACACAGCACTAGATAGCAGTATCTGAATAGCTACAAATTGTAATCTGTAAACGGATCTGTGATTGCAGAGAAAGGTGATTCAGTGATGAAAAATCGAATCTGTAAATCAGGAGATCGGTTCACACCGATCACACAAACAGATTCAATTAGGAGATTTACAATGGCTATTAAACGTAAACAAATTAGCGATGCAAAAGTACCAGCAACTAAGCACGCTAAAAAGAAACCGAAGAAAACTAAGAAAGTGAAATCAACGTCGTTAGCTGTCAAAAACAAACACGCTATCAAAGATGACGGCTCGAATAAATCATTTCCAAAGTCGAAGTTGGTATCAGAATTATTCAACGACGAACGCGATTTTAAATCCGCCTTTGACGGTACATTTAAACTCTCTCGTGATCACGTTAAACACTTAGGTAGTATCGTTAAAACATCGCAAATTGAACTCAAGCAAGCACTATTCATCATACATGAGAATAAAGGTTATAAAAAACTTGGTTATGCGGACTTTAAAGCCTATGTCGAAAATAATCTCAAAATCTCGTATGACGTCGCACTCAAACAAGTTTGGGCTGCAAGAGTAGCGCATGTGGTTAACGGACCACATGCTATTGGTTTCTTTAGTGACAACTCAATGCTACCAATGAAGGACTTAACAGATGAAGAAATTCAAGATGTGGTTGAGCATATTGAAGAAGAACACGGTGAGGACATTACTATCAACGGTAAATACACCCGCAAGATAGTCGAAGCCGCGATGCGTTCACTTGACCTACTCGATAAAGATAATTCTGATGATGGTCTAGATGTTGAAGTAAATGATGAAGTCAAAGAGGATGCGGATCTAGATTTTGATGATAGCGACGATGAAACTCTAGACTCTGATGCGAAGGCTAAGATATCGGCTAAACAATCCAACACAGAGAAAGTCAAACAAAGTGAAAGCCATCGCCAATTCCTTAAACAGTTCAAGATTAAGGCTGACAAATTCAAAAGTAGCAAAGCCATAATCGCTGCGTTTATCGATACTGACGCAGGCAAGAAACTTAAGACCGTCAAAAAAGCTATCAAGTTACTGACCAAACACTTAAAGACTTTGGAGGCATCATATGAATAAGTTTATAGCTAATATTCTGAATGCCGTTCTATGCGATAACTTAGTAATCGTCATGCGTTGCTTAGATGAACTTTGCAAGCATAATATCGCCAACAACATCATTGAGATTGCTAAATCAATAGCTAAACACCATCAACTAGCACAGTCGCAAGTTCTTAAGTCTTCAGGCGGCTATCGCTACTGTATTAAGCTACCTTTGCTAGAAATTATAGATTGGGCACGACCACAAAATGGTGTACCTCACTTGTTCATTCAAGTTGCCCCCTATGCAGAGAATAGGCCTTTCATCAGGCTAAGTTTTAATGGGTTTCCGCTAAAACGAAAACACTTTTTTATAGCAAGACAATGGCTTGAACATATAGTTTCAGATCATGGACTTCTAGCTAGTGATAATATGAAAGTCACTGCTGTTGATATCGCCCATGATTTAGCGATTCAAATAAATGAGCTAAGTTTTAACCTAGCAAAATCACAAACATCTATGATTGCTTTTGCAAAAAATGGTGATATTGGAAGTTACTATTTCGGAAATAGGAAGGCTAAATTTAGGTTGGTTGCTTATGACCGCACTGCGAATTGTAAGGCGAAAAATCTTATGACAACCGGTGAGCCGGAGACACGCCTTGAAGCCCAATTAAAACCTAACTGTATGTTACATGAGTTATCTGCTTTCTTAGGTCCATGTGATTATCTTAAGCGTATCGAGGTATATGATTTAAATGCTTTGAAGCCATTAACCAATCTACATCCACATACCATTATTGCTATCATAGCTTGCGGGCTAAAACCTGCTTTGCAGCGCTTGCCAAAAGATGAACGCCGCAAGATGAAACGTTATATCGAAAAATGCAGGCTAATGCCTCTGAAGTCAGAGGAAATCAAAGAAGCGGTTCACAAAGAATTGTTGAATGTTAAGGGGTTAATGATGGAACATTCAAATAAAGCCTCAAAGCATAGCCAGCCATATAAGTTAAGGGCTAAGTTTAACGAACTGTACAGTATGCTTATTAAAAATGTGAGTAAATAAGCCAATCAAAGGTTCAAGGGGAGCAACTTAGCTCCCCTTTTTATTGTTCCTAACCGTGTCAAAAACAGTGGCTGAAATTTAGGCTCAAAAGTGATACTATGAACGTGTTTCTAGTATCACTTTCCCCTTCTCGCTAAACCCTCTAAACACAATTCAACTTAATACACTTACTGGAGTTCTCTATGACTACAGCGACCCCTTATGCGCTGTATTTGAGCCGCCTGTCTATTAATAGTCAGCGCTCTATCAGCTCTCAAATGCGCAGTATTGCGCGACTCATGCAGTGGCAAGAAGACGGTCTCGATGACAAGCTATGTCAGATAGACTATCAACAAGCGCTGCAAATACGCGCAGTGATGACTCATGCGCAGTGGTCAGCGCGTTCCATCAACCGCGCCATGATAGCAATTAAGAACATCGTCAAAGTGGCGGCCTTGATGAACAAAGCCGATTTATCGCAAGTCGCAAACTTACAGACCATTAATCAAGTGAAGCACGGTGAGCATCAAGGTACGCCGTTAAGCACAGAGCAAGTGACCGCGGTATTGGATTACTGCAAAACGCAAAAAGGCACCTTTGCTACCCGTAATCTGGTGATATTTAGCCTGTTCTTGGGCACTGGGTTGCGCCGCAGTGAGTTATCGGCGTTGATGCTGAGTGACTACGATGCCAACTTGCATACCCTGACAGTGGCAGCGGGGAAGGGCAACAAGAGCCGTACCTTGTTCTTGCCTGAGTGGGTAGAGCAAAATCTGCTGGCATGGCTTAAGTTACGTCAGCGCCAGCAGGGTTATTTAGTGTGTAAGTCAACGCTGACTGGCAAGCTTAAGTTATCTGAGCCAACCACCCCAACGGCTTTATATCGGTTAGTTAAAGATACCTTGTATGAGCTAGGGGTGGATAACGTATCACCCCATGATTTACGCCGTACCTTTATTACTCGCTTGCTTGAGCAAAATGTGGATATCAATACCGTGCGCCAAATGGCAGGACACGCTGATATCAGTACCACCACCATTTACGATAAACGTGACCATGCGTTTATGAAGCAAGCCGCTGCGATGCTGGATTACATTCCGCCGGATAAACCCATTAAACGGGGGCGCGGCAGTCGATGATAAACGTCAAACCCATCGCTAAACACGCTAAGCATTGTTATTACCTTGCAACCCAAATCGCCGAAGACTTATTGCTGTCAGCCGTCAATTATGGCTTTGAGTATATGCCGTCCTATGCGATTAACTCGCTCGTGGGTATCAAGCTACAACATGGCATTAACCATGATATCGAGAGCACCCTCGCGCTGTTTCCGCTAAAGGATAATTACCCTGTAATGGCAGAAACGGTGCAGCACAATGCGCGGTTTCTGTGTGAACTGTTTAAGCTAGATGCCGCGATGAAACCCATGATGGTGCTCATCATCGTGCTCAATGCCAATGCAGGGCTGAAAGAGTTGCTTAACCTGTTAGCTGACCATGATACGGATATTCTCATACATTGGTTAGAGCATGAGACGGGGCTTAGCAGTGATGATATCCATGAGCAACTAGAACCTTTAGCCCGTAATCGCTTTATTGAGGGAGCAGCATTACTCCTACCACATTTGTTGAGAATACCTGAGCCGTTTAGGATATTGCTGGTGACTGAAAAGCTTACTCGCCGTGAAGCCTTGCTCGCGCCGATTATCAAACACAGCCCCACAGCACAGTTCAAGCTTAAACAATTTGAGCATGTGAATGCCGATTTAGTGTATCGCTATCTAAGGGCGGCCATGGCTCAGCGGCTGAAAGGGGTTAACATTTTACTCTATGGGGCAGCGGGTACAGGCAAGACCGAGCTATCTCGCACCTTAGCAAAGGCACTGCGGCGCAGCTTAGTGGAAGTGCAAAGTGTGCAGTTTGAGGATGGTAAAGTGACTGATGAGTTCTTAAGTAAAGAGCCGACTAGCCAACGCTTAACCTACCTTAATCTACTGCAAAGCTTGCTCGATGGCTCAGATGAAAGCCTGTTATTGGTTGATGAATGCGAAAGCGTGTTTAAGCATGCCGATGAGCATTACTCTAAAGAAGGCTTAATGCGCTTACTGGAAACCAATCCTGTACCTGCTATTTGGATTACCAACCATGTATCGCAACTGGAGCCAAGCTACATACGCCGCTTTAAGTTAGTGATGGAAATCCCTGTGCCCGATGAAGCCTTTAGCTTTGCCATGAGTAAAACCATGCTCAAATCACTTAAGGTATCGGATGCGTTTCGCTTGGTGTTAGCCAGTAAATCTAATGCCGCTCCGGCATATATTGCGAACGCCGCCCATGTGGCGAGTACCTTAGCCTTAACGGGGGATGAGGCTGAAATCGTGGTATTGGACGTTATTGATGCCACCCTTGAAGCCTGCGGGGAAGAGCCGCCAGCGGCTAAATATCAAGGCCAGCTAAGCTTTGACCCGAGTTGCTTAAACCTTAACGCCATCGACGGGCAAGATACACAGTCCATTATCAGTGATATCGACACCGCGATAGCCAATAGCCTCCCAGTTAGGGTGCTACTCAATGGCCCCCCAGGTACAGGCAAAACAGGTTGGGTACATCACTTAGCTGAAACCCACGGCATGGATATCATGCACATCAAGTGCTCTGATGTACTAAGCAAGTATGTAGGTGAGAGCGAGCAGAACATTGCAGCGTTGTTTAGAGAAGCGCACAGAACAAAGAAGCTAATGCTCTTTGATGAAGTCGATAGCTTGCTCAGTCAGCGTGAGAGCGCTCAAGCGCAGTATGAAGTGCAGCTCATCAATGAACTGCTGTCACAGCTTGAATGCAATACCATGCCCGTGTTTGCAGCGACTAACGCACTCAGCGCTATCGACAGCGCAGTGATGCGCCGCTTTGACTTTAAACTGACCTGTGACTATCTGACTGAAAGCCAGCGCCAGACCTTGTATAAGCAAGTATTGGGTATCACTAAGTTAACCCAAACCGAAGCTGACCAACTTCACGCACTACAACAATTAACGCCCGGTGACTTCGCTATCGTAGCAAGGCGCATGTTATTTCAACCTAACCACAACCACAGAGCCACCGCTATTACCCTGTTAACCCAAGAAAACAACCGTAAACAAGCCGCGCGCCGCATTGGCTTTATCAACTAACTCCAGTAATACAACCCACGAAAAGGAACACCCCATGACAACATTATTGAGTTCGCTCAAGGTTATCGCTCGCCCTGAAATCGCCGTTAAGCCACCTATCATCGGCAAAAGAACCCGCTTGGTTGACAAGCTGAAGCAGCAATTGGATATGGCCGAATGCTTTATCCAAGGCAGCGAGTTTGAAGCCTACCGCGAGAAAAGTGTCAAAGACCCAGAGACAGGAGAGCGTAAGAAGGTGCGCCGCCGTATCACTGTGCGCCCATGGTACTACGACAGTGAAGGTCACTATTACTTCGAAGTCCGTATCGGGATTAAGCCTATCGAATTGGTAAAGGATAAACCCGCCATTGATGTCGGAGATAAAGCCAAGCTACCTGACACTATCAAGCTGATTATCGATGCTGTGGAGAAAGGAGAGCTAGATGAGTTCATCCTCAAGGCATCTAAGTTCCCGACCAAGAAAGCTAAGGCTAGTGCTGAGGCCAGCACAGAACCAAAGAGTGAGGCTAAGGTTGATACCTCAGCCAAAACCACCAAGTAATGCACACACTATCAGGAGCAGAAAGAAGCCCTTTCGCTCCTGAGTCTTTAGTATCAATAGGGATAGACCATGGCGATTATCCGAGAAATCAATGTCAAATATCAGTTCAAAGAAACCCAGTGCGCCTTAGCCGAGCAAGCCATCACACGGCCTGAAGATACCGCGCAGGTATTTGACTACCTAAAGCATGAAACCAAAGAAATGTTTATCGTGGCAAACCTGACCAACCAGCACACTATTAATTGCGTTGAGGTGGTGGCGACAGGTTCAGTGAACGGTATCAGTATGCGACCCGTCGAAGTGTTACGCACGGCAGTTATTCTCAATATGCCCAGCGTTATCCTTGTTCATAACCATCCTTCAGGCGATCCAACACCAAGCACTAGCGATATTCAATTCACCCGTAAAGTCATTGAGTGCGCCAAAGTGCTGGATATCAATGTCCTCGACCATGTGATTATTGGCCTTAACCGCTTTACCAGCCTTCGCGAAACCCACTCCGATTTGTTCTAACACCACTAAGGACACACAATGAATACCATCAACAAAGAGTTGGCATTGCCTGTCTCTGACAGACTGCTATTGGCATTAACCCCGTTTATCAGTAACCAAGCACACAATGCCGTGACGATTAACTTTCGTGATCCGGATTACAGCCCACAACGGGGTGGCTTTCATCCTGTGGAGATAAGGCTAGAGAAACACGCCGAGCAATGGCAGTTATGCTACATCACCGACTTTTGCTATGTCGGCCAAATGGGGCAATGGGAGTTGGTTAAAGAACTGGACTTTGACTTTAGTTGCGGCGTATTTCAAAGCATTAGCGGAGTATTAGTCATTGAAGCAGCAGTAGCGTTTTATCCGATATGGGAGCAAAACTTCCTGTGCTATTGGCAGGAGTTAGCCGTTTTTAATGTCAACGTGTCGGCAGATTAACCCTCAAAACACTCAAAACCGCCGTAAAAGTCACATCTCAAATAAAATGAAATCGACTACACTGATGCTCAAGCAGGAAATGTCTTCCTTGCTTGCGCTAAAGAATAAGGAGTAAACCCATGTCAGGATGGTATGAATTAAGTAAAAGCAGTAATGAGCAATTTAAGTTTGTATTAAAGGCGGGAAATGGAGAGGTCATTCTCACCAGCGAGCTTTACACAGGTAAGAGTGGTGCGTTGAACGGTATTGAATCCGTGCAAACCAACTCCCCAATCGAAGCCCGATATGCCAAAGAAGTGGCTAAAAACGAGAAGCCGTATTTCAACCTCAAAGCAGCCAACCATCAAATCATTGGCACTAGCCAAATGTATTCGAGCACGGCTGCGAGAGATAACGGGATTAAGTCGGTGATGGAGAATGGAAAAACAACCACCATCAAAGATTTGACCTAGGCAAACATGCCCAGTGTGGTGCTTTGCTGGAAGGAAAGTGATGAACTCTAGCAAAGCAGCGAGTTGGTAAGTATCTAACATCACTGAATTTTAGATACAAAAAAACCGACGCTAAGGTCGGCTTTGAAGTGGTACCAGTGGCCAGACTCGAACTGGCACGCTTTTAAGGGCGGTGGATTTTGAATCCACTGTGTCTACCGATTTCACCACACTGGCATAATCTTCAATCTCAAAAACTTTGCAAATCTTTGCAAGGATTTTGCGCGTTAATTCTTTTGAATTAACTTTTTACATCAACAGCTTAGTGAAATTTAAGCTGTAAACACTGTGACTTTTGAATCCCCTGTGTCTACCGATTTCACCACACTGGCATATCAAATATGCACTTAGAAGCAATCAAAACAACTGGCTGTCTCTAAGTGCTGGGAATTATACCTTTGCTTATGACAATGGCAAGTCTTTTGCCGCGACTTTAATACAAATTGCATTTAACCGCTCAAAAATCATGCTCTTGGGGTTATTCTGCGCCATGGGATAATAAAAAAGCGGTATATTCTTTATCACTTTTTTGAATATGGTTTACCAACCAAGCTTTCAAGAAAGCCATTAATTCGTCGGCAACATCTTCACCTCTAACAACTCGCTTTTGAAAATCAAGTACTTGCCCTACTAACTTGCCGTGTTTTTCCTTGTGGCTGTCAGTTTGAGGGTAACCAAAACGCGCAAAGAGTTCCTCTTCATAGGCAAAGTGATTGGCCGTGTAATCTACTAACCCTTGCACGATACGTTTGATGGCTTCGAGTCCATACTCTTCATTTAATGTGCGGTGTAATTCATTGATCAATGAGACTAAGCGCTGATGTTGACGATTGATCTCTGGCATTCCTATGTCTAACTCAGGCCCCCATTTCACAAAGAGTTTATTTTGCGCCTGACTCGAATTAAAAAATGCCGCATTCACATGGAACCGATGCAGCAAGGAGCCGATTTCCTGCGACATGTTATACACTTTCAAACTCGATAAGTTAGTGTTATTGGTGTGGGAGGCATTACTCAGGGCTAGCTCAGCCATCACACTAATATTTTTATTAATTTCCTCTGCTACTGTATGTTGTTGTCCCGATGCCGTGGCGATTTGGTGGGACATATCGGTAATGGTCTCCACCTGAGCGACAATCTGCCCGAGTGCACTGTGAGCTTGATCAACCATATCAGCCGTTTCGTCGGCAATCGCCACGTTTTTCAACATGACTTCAACACCATGTTGTGCGCCTTTTTGTAATGCGGCGATTTGCTGCTGGATCTCAACCGTGGCTTCGGATGTTCGTTTAGCGAGATTACGCACTTCATCGGCGACTACAGCAAAACCGCGACCATGTTCACCCGCTCTCGCACTTTCAATGGCAGCATTTAAGGCGAGTAAATTGGTCTGTTCGGCCACCTGCGAAATGGTTTCAATAATACTACTGATATTGTTGCTGTCGGCGGCCAAGTGCTCGATCACGGTTCGAGTATCATGGATCTGTTGCGACATAGCGCCAATTTTAGTGACTATGCCATTCATGATTTGATCACCGCGCTTAGCAGAACTTTGGGCAATATCAGCTGCCTGCGCAGCACTCACCGCATTTTGCGATACAGCTTGTACGCTTGAAACCATCTGCGTCATCGCACTGGCTGCCAGTTCCGTTTGATGCTCTTGCTCTAACACGCCTTGCTTTGCCTGTTCACTGATAACCTTGATATCCGAGGCGACTTTTTTCATCCCTTCACAGGTATCAGATAAAGACAAAATCGTACGGCTGACATCTTCACCCATGCGATTAATGTTATGTACTACCTTAATGAACACACCCGCATCTTTCTCTTCCAATTGATAACTCAAATCTCCCTCGCCTAAGTGGTGTGCTGCACGCTCAAGTTGTCTCAAATTACGAATTAATTTATTGATGTTGAACATTAAAATGGCGGCGAGCGCGCTTAAACACAAAATGGCAACAAAGTGCCCTGTGATCACCAAACAATAGAGGGGATAAATCAGCAACAAGAGTGGCGCAAAGATAGAATTATATCCCATTGAATCCTTGTGACTTTTTTTAGAATCCATTTTTACTCCTTTAAAAAACTGATATCGCGCCTTCATATAAAAACAAGAACGAATAAATGGAATAGCGCGTTAACTGAATATCGATCGAGTTGAATAGGTTAATCCTAGACGCTAACGGAAGAAGAAACAAAGCTAAATTATTTGAACTCGTCGCTGTTAAGCATACCTTTAAATTTGACCAAGATCACAGAGTTAACTAAGCGTTATGACTTTGTATTCCTATGTCGATTTTTTATTGATCGAGATCAGTATTTTAGCTATTGAATACCGCTAATTTAGCGAGGACTTCACAGGAAAGAGGATTTCAGTCATGGCATTTTGGTTAGATCTAATGTTTGGTAACCCCATAGGCTTACTTTCAATGATCGTTATCTTTAGCACAATAGGGATAGTGTCTTATATCACTTGGATGTTCATTGTGAAGTCGGCACCGAAACCATAGTTTTTGCTCCAGTTGTTCTTCATGTTTCTTGTATAAATGCAAAATCTAGGGGGTCTTATCACCCCCATTTTTTGTTGTCTCGCATGTTAAAAGTGCTAACTAAAACATTGCTAGCACTCATCCGAGTGAGGTAGAACACGCCTATGCTGCGTGTTTTCTGTTTTGTACTAATCCATTCAAAAATTGCGGACGCGCCTTAATCAACGACTGCATTTCTTCTTGGCTCGGCTCACCTGCTGGCAAACGCAGCACATCACGGTTGAGGTACATACGCGCTTTCATGGCAATCTTATAGTCGGCGGTCGGTCCCTGAATCGCATAATGGCGCTCGTTACCGAGCTTTTCTAAGATGCAGGCATTCACTAAACTTTTTACAGCGGGTTCATTTTGCGGCAGAGTCAAAATCGTGGCGCCTTGAAGAAAGAATTCCCTCACTAAAGCTCGCTCAGCGGGATCAAGTAGATTCACTTTAGCTTCAATCGTCTCAATAACGCGCTTATCACTTAAATGACGGATAGACTCATCTAAGCCTAAGTTAATTAATTGACTCAAAAAATAAGCGATAGAAACGATTAGACCTAATCCAACAAACTGTGCATGTTCTGGCACAAATTTATCGAGCGCCAGCACTGCCAGCACATTAGGGGGAATAAGAAGTAAGACAGAACAACTCACCATAAGCCACAGCATGACTCTAAACATCATTTTCTTCGGGCTAAAAAACTTAACTGAATCCAGCTTGAGTTTAAACATAGTGCTATCCCAGTGACAAAAAATTGAACTTATCGGCTAATAAGCAAATTTAATGCCACAAATGAAGACATATTTCGTTGATTTTATCTGCGAGAAAATGCACTTTCTGGATCTGTAGGTCTATGCTTATAAGCATCTCAAGCCGCTATTGCATAAAGAAAATTTAAGATGCTGACATTCTTTAGCCAACTTATCAAAAGCCCCATAGGCAGGCACCTTACCCTGTCTATTGTACTTTTTAGTTCTGTTATCACCTTAATCACCACTGCGTATCAGTTGATCAGTGATTATCGCAATGATGTAGTGCATATCGATAGAGTATTTTCCAACATGGAAAAGGTGAACTTAGATGTGCTCGCCGCCAGTATTTGGGTTATTGACGAGCGGCTCATTAACACTCAGCTCAATGGGCTAATTCAGCTGCCCGATATTAACTATATTTCGATTAAAGATGACAGCGGCCAAGCATGGAATGCAGGCGAGCAAAAACAAGAACACTCCTTAGATAAAACCTTTCCTTTAGTCTATAAATCACCGACTGAAAACATCAATGTCGGCACACTCGAAATACAAGTCGATGTCGATGCTATCTATCAACGCTTGTATGATAAGGCCATTATCATTCTGCTTTCTAATGGCATTAAAACCTTCTTAGTGGCTGGGTTTATTCTATTTTTAGTGTGGTTCAACATTACTAAACACTTAGATAAACTCAGCCAATACTGCAAAAATATCGACATAGACCATGAATACGAGCCACTACAATTTGACCGTCATGAAAAAATTGATGAATTCAAACAAGTCGCCGATTCCATCAATAGCATGCAAGTACAACTTAGAAGCTCATTTAGCGCCTTAAAGAATTCTAAGACGGAACTGCAAATAGCCTTAGAAGATAGAGAGCGGCTACTCAAGCTCGAACGTAGCTATAAAGAAGAGCTCGCAAGGCAAGTAAAAGAAAGAACACTAGAGTTAGAACAATCCCTTAGCGCACTAAAACGAGCACAACAGGTTTTAGTTGAGCAAGAAAAAATGGCGGCCTTGGGTGGACTCGTGTCAGGGGTTGCACATGAGATAAACACCCCAATTGGCATTTGTTTGACGGCGGCAAGTGCGCAGCTCAGCCATATTGAAGAACTGATCGACCTGATCCACAGCGATCAAGCCACATTAGATGAGATAAATGAAATACTTAATGAGTACCAAGAAAGCTGTGAACTCATTGTCCGTAATATCACTAAAGCCAGTAGTTTAATTCAAAAATTTAAAACGATCGCCATCGATCGCAGTCACGAAGAACACCAATGCTGTAATCTAAACCAGCAGCTACATGAAATCCTAGAGTCGACATTAATTATGCATCCCAATGTTAACGCCTCAACGGAGATCAACGTGGAGCCTACACTCAATATCAAAACCAATATCAGTTTGTTAAATCAAATTGTTAGTAATATTCTCTCGAACGCCTTTACCCATGCATTCCAAGGACATGAAGACAATCTTATCCACATTAGTGCGACTTTGGATGAAGAATCAATTCAAATCAGCATTCAAAATAATGGCTTAGCCATTCCAGCCGATGTTGCTGAGCACATGTTCGAACCCTTCTTTACTACAAATCGTAATAAAGGTGGTACTGGCTTAGGATTATCAGCGGCCTTTAATGCCGCAACACTGTTGAAAGGCACTATGAGTTATCGCGCAGACTCAAAACTAGGCGGCCCACAATTTGATATTAAATTTCCATACACTCAATGTGAACCAGTCAATAATCAACAAGATTTTTATATCTAGGTATAACCTAATGAAATTACATAATATTGAAGGGGCATCACCGCGCTTGAAAGTGGTGATATCTTGACTGAATCTAGGTTAAGAGTTTAAACCGCCTCTTGAGCCTGCTGTGCCAATCGCGCTAATACGCGACTTGCCGCCACAAAACCAAATGTCCCAGTGACCATAGTCACAGCCCCAAAACCAGAAGCACAATCCATCCTCATGCTGCCATCAGCCGCCGCTTTAGTACCGCACACTGAGCCATCGGCTTGGGGATACACTAACTGCTCACTGGAAAAAACAGCATCGATAGCAAACCGGCGTTGCACGTTTTTAGAGAAGTTATACTCGCGGCGCAAAATATTACGCACTTTGGCTAGCAAAGGATCTTGGTAGGTTTTAGCGAGATCAGTTAACTGAATTTGCGTCGGATCTGTCTGTCCACCCGCACCGCCCACTGTCACTATCTTAATTTTTTGACGTTTACACCAAGCAATTAACGCAGCCTTCTGCTTAACGGCATCAATACAATCAATAACATAATCAATATTGCCACCCTCTTTAGCTCCAAGCAAATACTCGCCTAGATTATCCAATGTAATAAAATCTTCAATTTCATTCACTTGGCAATCAGGATTAATTTCACGGATCCGTTGTGCCATCACAGCAACTTTAGAACCGCCGATAGTAGAGCTAAGAGCATGTATTTGTCGGTTAGTATTAGTGACGCAGATATCATCTAAATCCATCAAACTTATCTGCCCTAAGCCGCTCCGCGCTAAGGCTTCAGCCGCCCAAGTACCGACGCCACCAATACCAATTACCATCACATGGGATGTGGCAAATTTAGCCAACGCCTTTTGTCCATACAAACGGCCAATTCCGCCAAATCGATTTTGATAGGCCTCAGTCATAAATACTTACCTTATATTACCCAATAACAGCAGGAACGCTTGCCCCAGCATCCAGTAAACACCAGCTGGGACAGCTTAAAAGCAACACCAGAAATGTGCCGTGGATTCTAAACGATATCGACATAAACCGAAATCAGATCCTCAGCCACCAAACACCAGATGCAAAGGGATACGAATACTAAATGAGTGTAATAAAAGCAAAGGCCCATCATTTACAACCGAGTAATTTGGTAATCGACTTAATAAAAACATGTATTTCACTTGTAAAACAATATGTTGAATAAGCCATCCTTTATATGAAACATGATCAAGATCACACTTTATCATTTCAAGTCTGTGCAGACTTTGCCGCATAAAAGCTCAACAGCATGCATAGATACTGAAGTTATCAATGCATATAACAGCGATAAGCACAGGAAAATGAAGATGAAAAAGAATCTACTGACGACGGCTATTATTTCTAGCCTCACACTCTATTCATTCACAGCACTCGCCGATGGCCCTGAATTCTATGGTCATGCTGATCTTGCCATTACCAATTCAGACACAGGTTATGCAACTCAAAACCAAAAGGAGGGCACTGTTCTTGAAAACAACTTCTCTTGGTTAGGCGTAAAAGGTTCTGAAACTGTAAGCCCTTACTTTGACATCATTTATCAAATGGAATTTGGTGTCGAAAACTTTGACAACTCAAATAAAACCTTCAATGCCCGTAATACATTCCTAGGTATCAGAAGTGCCGCAGGTACGGCTTTAGTGGGTCGTAACGATACCGTATTTAAAGCAGCTGAAGGTAGCTTCGATCTTTTCGGTAATACCAATGCTGATATCGACTTACTGGTTGCAGGCCAAACACGCTCAGCCGATGGCATTTCTTACTATTCACCTAAAATTGCCGATCTCGTGACGCTTAATGCCACTTATCTGATGAGTGATAACTATGACCAAGTGGATAGCAATGGCAACGACGTGTATAGCAAAGATCAAATGTATGCTCTGAGCGCCACCTTAGGGGATAAAGCCTTTAAAGCACAAAACTACTATGTCGCTGCCGCCTATAGTGATGGTATTGATAACGTTGAAGCCTACCGTGGTGTGGCCCAAGCTAAATTCGGTGACGTAATCTTAGGTGCCTTATATCAACACAGTGAGCATGTAGATGATAAGTTTGCCAATCTCTCAGGCGATACCTATTTTGTCAACGCAGCCTACTTAATTGGCGACTTAAAACTAAAGATGATGTACGGCAAAGATGACTCAGGTCTAGGCAAGTACGTGAGCCGTTATGTTGGTGACCAAGACAACAGTGGCCTAGAACAGGTCCGTGATGTTGACCTGCAACAGTTCAGTGTGGGTGCAGATTACCGCCTGAGCACTAAGACTATGGTCTATGGTCACTACACACGCTTCGATGGTGATCTTATGTTGGCCGATGTAAAGCAAGATCTGAATGACAACATCTTTACTGTCGGTTTACGCGTTGATTTTTAAATAGATTAATCAACTAACCCCAAGGTTATTTATTGATAAAAAAGCGGCTTCGGCCGCTTTTTCTGCTTAGATATCGCCCCCAAACACAAATCTATAACCAATATGACAGACTTGCTACAGCATTAGTATATGCTACAGTTACCCTCGCCGACGCACTATCTAAGGCAATCCGCCTTACCTACCACTTAAGTAGTAAGTGAAAAATAGAGTTTTACCCCTTTCAGGTAAATTTGCAGTCAAGATATAAGGAAAGATCCCAGAAATGGCCCGAATATAGGCAAGGAGAGCCAAAAACATGATCTGCGCCACAGCCTGCGAGTCGTAAAACTGTAAAAATCGGCGGCAACTTTGTTACCGACTCAGGTAGCAAATGCGTTAAACCACACAAAAACCATGAAAAATGGATAAGAACTTAGGTTCGAGGGAGCACAAAACATGAAAAAGACATTCATCTCTGCATCAGTTGCATCAGTTTTAGCATTGGCTTCATTCGGTGCGCTAGCCGAAGGCCCAAGCTTCTATGGTCGTTTAGAGCTTGCTCTAACCCATACTGACACAGGTGCCACTCTACAATCAGGTACTAACGGCTTAGAAGCAAACTATGCCGATGAGAATAACGCAGGTACTTATTTAGAAAACAACTTCTCTCTATTAGGTGTTAAAGGTTCAGAAAAAATCGCTGATGGCTTTGACGTTATCTACCAAATGGAATTCCAAGTTGAAAACACTTCTGGTGCAGGTGATGTTTTCAAAGCACGTAACACTTTCTTAGGTTTAAAAACTAACGCTGGTACTGTGTTAGTGGGTCGTAATGACTCAGTATTCAAACAAGCCGAAGGTGCTGTGGATATTTTCGGTAACACTAACGCCGATATCGACCGTTTAGTCAGTGCCCAAACTCGTACTGCCGATGGTGCTTGGTACTATTCACCAAAAATTGCAGGCTTAGTGACATTAAACGCTAACTATCAATTTGATGATAACGACACTACAGCTAAGACTTCTGAAAGCCTATATGCATTAAGCGCAACTCTAGGTGACAGCAAGTTTAAAGAACAGAATTACTATGCTGCAGTAGCCTATAACAAAGGCATTGCTGGTGTTGATGCATACCGTTTAGTTGGCCAAGCAAAATTCGGTCAATTCAAAGTTGGTGGTTTATTCCAAAACTCTGAAGATGTTGTGAACAATGACATCGAAGGTAACACTTACTTTGTTAACGTTTCTTATGATCTGAACGGTGTAAACCTGAAGGCTGAATACGGCATTGATGAAGCTGGTTTAGGTGGTGCTTACACTAAACTGGGCGGCGTAAAAGGTGCTGATGACATCAATTTCCAAAACTTCAACATTGGTGCTGATTATCGCTTAGCGAAATCAACTATGATCTATGGTCAATACGCTATGTACCGTGGTGATTTTACTGTTGCTAATGCTAAAACAGATCTACAAGATGACAACGTATTCTCTGTAGGCGTACGTTACGACTTCTAATCTCTTACCTAAGAGATAATAGAAACCTACTGTAGTAATACAGTAGGTTTTTTTATGCCTCAAATCTAATCCAAAAGCGCCAAAAATAAAAAACCACCTAAGCCAAACTGAGGTGGTTTTAGTTAACCCATTTAATTCTTTACAGCATTGAAACCATTACAAAGCATTAGATGCTTGCTAAAGTATCACCACCGTCACCTAATTCAACGCTATCGACACGTTGTAATCCTCTAGGCAATTTTGCACCACGACGACCACGTTCACCTCTATAATGCTCAAGATCGCTTGGCTTCAGTGTGAGCTTGCGCTTACCTGCCCACAAGGTAACCGGCGTATCACTCGGCACTAATTGTAAATGCGTCATAAGTTCATCGCGACTCTTGGCCCTTTCGGTTGGTATGCCAATAATTTTATTACCTTTACCCTTGGATAATTGCGGTAACGCTTCTAGCGAAAACAGTAACATCCGCCCTTCGTTTGTAATCGCTAGCAGTGACATTTCTTTAGTGCGGTCGATCAACTTAGGCGTTAATGATTTAGCGTTTGTTGGTAGACTCAGCAAGGCTTTACCTGCCTTATTGCGCGACACCATATCATTGTATGAACAAATAAAACCGTAACCCGCATCCGTAGCTAACAAGTAACATTGGTCTTCTTCACCCATCAACACATGCTGCATGGTTTCGCCAGGTGCCATATTGAAGCGAGTCGTAATAGGCTCACCTTGGCTACGGGCCGATGGCAGAGTATGGCTATCAGTCGCAAAAGCCCGCCCAGACGAATCAATAAACACTGCGGCCTGATTGCTACGTCCCATCGCGCTACATAGATATTGGTCGCCAGACTTATAGGAGAGCGACAAAGGATCGATATCGTGGCCCTTAGCACAACGCACCCAACCTTTTTCAGATAAGACAACAGTCACGGCTTCTGTCGGTGTTAACTCTTGTTCAGTTAATGCTTTGGACTCATTACGCAATACGATTGGCGAGCGACGATTATCGCCATAGGTTTCGGCATCTTGAATTAATTCTTTCTTGATCAACGTCTTCAAGCGACGCTCTGAGCCCAATAACTGCTCCAGTTTTTCGCGTTCGGCTTCAAGCTCATTTTGTTCGGCCGTTATCTTAAATTCTTCTAACTTAGCTAAATGCCGTAACTTTAACTCGAGGATCGATTCAGCTTGTTTATCACTGAGTGAAAAACGGGCCATCAACTCGGCTTTAGGATCATCGTGAAAACGAATAATCTCGATCACTTCATCAATGTTGAGGAAAGCGATCATTAGGGCTTCGAGTATATGTAACCGCGAGACCACCTTGTCTAAACGATATTCTAAACGACGTTTAACCGTATCAACGCGGAACTCTAACCACTCAGTTAATAAGGTTTTCAACCCTTTAACTCGCGGACGTCCATCGAGACCCAGCACGTTTAAGTTAACTCTAAAGCTCTTTTCTAAATCCGTGGTCGCAAACAAATGCGCCATCAGTTGATCGCAATCAACGCGATTGGAGCGCGGCACCACCACAAGACGCACAGGGTTTTCATGATCCGACTCATCGCGTAAATCGGCCACCATAGGCAATTTTTTCGCCTGCATTTGACCAGCGATTTGCTCTAAAATTTTACCGCTACTGGCTTGATGCGGCAGCGCCGTTATGATGATTTCACCGCCATCGACAGTGTAAATCGCACGTGCTCTTAATGACCCACGGCCCGACTCATAAATTTTTGCAATATCGGCAGACGGGGTAATAATCTCGGCTTCAGTTGGATAATCAGGGCCTGGTACAAAGGCCATCAATTGCTCGAGTTCAAGCTTAGGATCATCGAGCAATGCTACGCAGGCGGAGACTAATTCTCTCACGTTATGCGGCGGAATATCCGTCGCCATACCTACGGCAATACCAGTAATACCATTGAGTAAGATATGCGGTAAACGTGCAGGCAGTACTTTAGGTTCCTTCAAAGTGCCATCGAAGTTAGCACCCCATTCAACCGTACCTTGTCCCAGTTCACTGAGTAACACTTCAGAGAATTTAGAGAGACGAGCTTCGGTATAACGCATAGCCGCAAATGACTTAGGATCATCGGGGGCCCCCCAGTTACCTTGGCCATCGACTAACGGGTAACGATATGAAAATGGCTGCGCCATCAATACCATAGCCTCATAACAGGCACTATCGCCGTGAGGATGGTATTTACCTAATACGTCACCAACCGTACGGGCCGACTTTTTATGCTTAGATTGAGCCGATAAACCTAACTCACTCATCGCATAGATAATTCGACGCTGTACCGGTTTAAGTCCATCCCCAATGTGTGGCAGGGCTCGGTCCATAATGACGTACATGGAATAGTTCAGATAAGCCTCTTCGGTAAAGCGCCGCAATGGCATTTGCTCTACCCCATCGAGACTTAACTTGATAGCGTCACTCATTTTCTTCTAGTTCCTGTGTTTCTTCAGTACTATCGCCCTTATAAAACAAGCGATACACGTTACCTTTTAAATCATCGGAGATGTACATAGCACCATCGGATGCCGATAACAGCGCAAAGGGTCGAGCAACGGGAAATTCACCGTCAAGGAAACTAACAACCGTTTCACGACTCACCACTTTTTGATCTTCAATCTTAAGCATAACTACTTGATAGCCAACTTTACTCGAACGATTCCACGAGCCATTTTCGGCGACAAACAACTGATTATGGTAAATATCGGGAAATTGACTGCCGCGATAAAATGCAAGTCCCGTGGGTGCAACATGGGCTGGCAACTCATACATTGGCAGAGTGATTTTTAAGTTTTTCGGTTTTTCATAGGCAGGTTCGACAACACTACTGGCATGTAAATAAGGAAAGCCATAATGACTCCCTATCACATCGATGCGGTTAATCTCATCGGGAGGCAAGTTGTCCCCCATCCAATCACGTCCTTGATCGGCAAACCATAATTTTTTGTCTATTGGCGACCAATCAAATCCACTTGCATCACGCACACCAGCCGCAATCTGCTCACTCGCGCCAGTATCAACATTGATCGCTATGATACTACTGTAAGGCACTGGCGCTTCACAGACGTTACAGGGCGCACCAATAGACACATATAAACGGCCATCTGGGCCAAAATTAATTGCCCGAGAACTTTTCTTCTCTGAGTAAGGTAAGTCACTGTAAATCTCTTTGGGTCGACTCGGGCGGCGCAATCTTTGCTCAATATCAACAAAGCGCACTATTTGATTTTCAGTGGCGACAAACAAATCACCATTGTGGAATGCAATCGCATCGGGTGATTCAAGCCCTTTGGCTATCACATATCGCTTATCGACACGACCATCTTGATTACTATCAACGAGAGCATGGATAGTGCCGCTCTTATTGGAACCGACAAATAAAGTGCCATCAGCCCCCATCGCCATCTGCTTAGCATCGCCAATATCCGAGGCATAAAGCGATAAACCAAACCCCTTAGCGACGGTAATCATGATCGATTGGGAACCCGCAAAGGCGCTATTGCAGAGCAATAACGTCACACTCGCTAAGAGCGTAAAACCGGCAGAAAACACCTTTAAGCAATTATAATTATTAGTTTTAATATACAACATTGTAATTTTCTTTATGCCTATGTTTTATTGTTATCGGCAATAGTGCACAACATTAAAGTAAAGCCATGTCACCCTTATCTTCAAGCCAGTTTTTACGGTCCGGCGAACGCTTCTTAGCGAGCAACATATCCATCAAAGCATCCGTTTCTTCGATGTCATCTATCGTCAACTGTACTAAACGACGGGTGTTTGGATCCATCGTTGTTTCACGAAGTTGTAAAGGATTCATCTCACCCAAGCCCTTAAAGCGGGTGACTTGTACCTTACCCTTTTTATTCTCAGCGGCAATACGGTCTAAAATACCCGCTCTTTCTGCCTCATCTAAGGCGTAATACACCTCTTTGCCGATATCAATACGGAACAACGGCGGCATAGCAATATACACATGACCCTGCTCAACTAAGATACGGTAATGCTTCAAAAATAGCGCGCATAACAAGGTAGCAATGTGCAGTCCGTCTGAGTCGGCATCCGCAAGGATACAAATCTTGCCATAACGTAATTCAGAGATATCACTACTATCGGGATCGCAACCAATCGCGACCGAAATATCATGGACTTCCTGTGAAGCTAACACCTGTGAAGCATCGACTTCCCAGGTATTCAAGATTTTGCCACGCAGCGGCATGATGGCTTGAAACTCACGATCGCGGGCCTGTTTAGCACTACCACCCGCAGAATCCCCTTCCACGAGGAATAACTCTCCGCGCATCGGATCTTGGCCACTACAGTCTGTCAGCTTACCCGGCAGTGCAGGTCCCGAAGTCACCTTTTTGCGGGCCACTTTTTTGGCGGCCTTTAAGCGGCTCTGGGCATTATTAATGCACATTTCGGCTAAGGATTCAGCTAACTCGGTATTTGAGTTCAACCAGAGTGAGAATGCGTCACGCACAACGCCAGACACAAAAGCAGCGCATTGGCGACTAGAAAGCTTTTCTTTTGTTTGACCAGCGAATTGCGGTTCTTGCATCTTCACCGACAATATAAACGCGGCGCGATCCCAGATATCTTCGGGTGAAAGTTTAATGCCACGGGGAATTAAATTTCTGAACTCACAGAACTCCCGCATCGATTCCAATAAACCTTGGCGGAAACCATTCACATGGGTACCACCGAGCGGAGTCGGAATTAAGTTAACATAACTCTCACCAATAGATTCGCCGCCTTCAGGCAACCAAGTAATGGCCCAATCTGCAGCTTCTAGTTGACCTTTAAAGCAACCCACAAACGGCTCTTCTGGCAATCTTAAATTGTCACCGATAGCCGCCTTTAAATAATCAGTTAGGCCGCTTTCATAGAACCATTCATGGACTTCGTTTGTCTGTTTATTGGTGAATTTAATCCGTAAACCTGGACACAGTACCGCTTTAGCACGAAGCAGATAAATCAGTTTTGAATTTGAGAAGTTAGCCGAATCAAAATAGCTCGCATCGGGCCAAAAATGTACTCTAGTCCCCGTATTACGACGACCACAGGTCCCTGTTGGGCGTAAATCTTCAACCTTAAATCCATTTTCAAAAGCGATGTCATACACTTGGCCATCACGGCGAACAGTGACTTCGACACGGCGCGACAAAGCGTTAACCACCGAGATACCAACACCGTGTAAACCACCGGAGAACTGGTAGTTTTTATTCGAAAATTTACCGCCAGCATGCAATTTGGTCAGAATTAACTCAACCCCAGGAATGCCTTCTTCTGGGTGGATATCCACTGGCATACCACGGCCATCATCAGTGACTTCGAGGGAGTTATCTGTATGTAGAACAACTTCAATTTTTGTCGCGTGACCTGCCAATGCCTCATCGACACTGTTATCTATGACCTCTTGGCCCAAATGGTTCGGTCTGGAGGTGTCGGTATACATACCTGGACGGCGTTTAACAGGATCGAGTCCGTTGAGAACTTCAATGGCGTCAGAGGTGTATTGATTTGTCATAGGGCACGCTATAGGTTGTTATATCCGGCCATGTTGCGGCTCGGCATGTCAGTTTGTCAAGGTAAGTGTAAAAATTGGCTTACAGTTTGCAGATGCGACTCATAACCAACAAAGCTGTGATCACCACCCGCTTCAACTCGCAATTGACAGTGATGATACTTATTGACCGCTTCGCGATAATCCAGCACATCATCACCTGTCTGCAATAATACCAAAAAACGATCCGGATTGCGGATCACAACCGTATTAAATTCAGCGACTTCAGACTTATGCTCAGGTAAGACAAGATAATGCTGTTCAGTGTAAGGATTGAATTGCGGCCCCATAAACTCATCGAACAACTCAAAGGGTTTTACCGCAGGATTAACTAACACCGCTTTGCCACCATAGGTTTCGGCTAAATAGCTGGCGAAATACCCACCTAAAGATGAGCCTATATAAGCTAATGGCTCTTTGGCATCAATCGCCGCCTCAACATAAGCGGTTAAGAGCACCATCGCAGCCTTAGGTGTATTAGGCAATTGGGGCTGATGGAAGGCCACACTAGGGTGATGCAGCGCCATGTACTTAGCCGTCATCACAGCTTTATCTGAAAATGGAGAGCTATTAAAACCGTGAATATAAAGCAGCATATTTCCTCAGGCTGCGGCTATTCGCGTTAATAACCGCTAGAGTTGTTGTCGGGGGAAAAATGGTTACCCGGTACGCGATACACTTTAGTGTTGATGCTACCATCGGCTTTCAACTCCAGCAAACGATAACCCGGTTGAACGCCATCCAAGGCAAAATAAGGCGATAACGGCTTAAATTGAATACAAGTGGAAGGTGTCGCCATCAACTGCAACGTGCCATGGGGCCCATTATGATGGGTATCAATACATTGGTGCACATGTCCCCAGAGCAATCCTTTGACCTGCGGATACTTTGCCACTCGCGCGATAAACTCGGCGCCATTGTCCATGCAGTGCTGATCCAACCAAGTACAATTCACAACGATGGGATTGTGATGCATCACCAGTAAAGTATGGCATTCAGGATGTGCGGCAATGGCTTCATCAATTAATTCGAACTGAGTCTCGGCCATATTGCCGCCAGGCTTTCCCCGCACGGTTGAATCCAACATGAGGATTTGCCAGTTTCCCGCCAGAATACGCTGCTGCCCAAAAATCTGTTCACCCTGCATATGCAGATACATGATCCGTGGATCGTCATGATTTCCAGGAAGATAATGGCAAGGTAAGCCAACGGGGGTGACTGCTTTCACAAATTGCTGATAGGACTCAGCCGAATAGTCTTGACTCAAATCGCCTGTGGCGAGCATCAAGTGAGCAGGATAGTCCACAGCTCTAATCGTATTTAATACGGCAGCAAAACTTTTGCTAGTATTAACTCCTAATAGCTGAGCTTCAGGATCGGCAAAAAGATGCGGATCTGTGACTTGCACGATACGCACGCTTTCCCCTTCAGCTATGGAGTAAGAGACAGCCTCTTTCAGCACATTGAATACCCAATTCTAAGACTGGCACACGACACTGTGTTGGTAACCAATCTTTAATAACTCTTCCAGGAATGCATTCACCTGGTACTTTTCATCACTTTGATACATGCGTACATTGGGATAATCATACACTGGGCGTAATTGGTAAATCTGTTGGCCAGTTAACACTTCTGCTAATTTAGCATCGTGATAAATTCTCACTAACACCTTGGGAGTATTGATAAACTCCTTGATTTCGATGGGACGAGATATCTCAACTAGCTGAGTATATTTGGTATTTTCTAAAATTCGCACTACTAATATACCAAACTCACCTTCGAGTCGCCATGACTCACCGATAGCTATCTCTAACGGTAACCATTTCAACATGTAACCATAATTACGCCCGCACAGTGCTAAAAAATCACTGACGTTGGGTTTATAGCGCCGTTTTAGACTCGAAGTAGCCAAATTCATCCCAACTTAAACCAGTTGCTGATAGTTTAATTGTAACCATTGTAATCCAATAACGGTCGACGCATTATCAATCTCGCCCGCAACCACTCGCTCATAAGCTTGCTCGCGGCTCATAACATGCAATCGAATATCTTCGTGCTCTTCAGCTAATCCATGCAATCCACGGGCATCGTTTGAATCGACATCAGCCCAATAGAAATAGAAACGTTCTGTACTACCACCTGGACTCGCTAAATAGCTATTTACACTGTGTATTTGCTTAGCCATTAAGCCAGTTTCTTCCATTAATTCTCGGTGTGCAACATCCAGAGGCGTTTCTGCGGGCGCAATCATACCCGCGACTAACTCAAGAAGCCAAGGAGATTTAGCGGTTGCTAATGCAGGAAAGCGTACCTGTTCGATGAGTACGACTTTATCTTGCTTGGCATCATAGGGAAGGACGACCACAGCATGACCCCGTTCAAACACTTCGCGAGTGACAGGCTTACTCCAGCCACCAGCGAATAATTTATGCTTGAAAGTGTATTCGTCCATTGAGAAAAAACCTTGATAAAGGGATTTTTTTCCTAAGATCTCAATATCCGTTTGCGAAAAAACAGGGGGTTTCATACTCTATCCTTAAAAGTTAAATTTGCGCCTATAATCAAGGCAATTTGAGCACATTTTTAAAATAAAATCTGTTACACTTCGAATTTGACTTGAAAGTGTCAGAGTTCTTAGACTCTAGGTCATTAAGTTTTAGCTGTATCGGGAAGCGTCGGGAAGCGCAAACCGCCTTGGTAAAGGCATTACTTAGTCTAAACGAAGTTAAAATATTCCTCCGTGGGGGGATTTTGTCTAATAAGGACAGCAAATGAAATTTAAGATCCATAATTTATGCGCAGCATTAACACTTGCGGCTTCCGCTTCAGCGGTGCAAGCAGATGATTTGTTGCAAATTTATCAGCAAGCACTGACCAGCGACCCGCTCGTATTGCAAGCCCAAGCCCAGCGTAATGGTTTGTTTGAGAAAATCGAGCAAAACCGCGCTCCGCTGTTGCCAACCATTAGTGCAAACGTCGGTTATGACAAAGCTTGGAATGATCCGAAGGATGATGCAAGTGGTCTAGTCGGTAGCCTGAAATTAAATCAAGTCATCTATGATCACAGTGCTTGGGTTGGTTTAAGTCTTGCTGAGAAAGCCGCTTCTCAAGCTGATTCCGCTTATGCTTCAGCATTACAAAACTTGATTACTCGTATCACTAAAGCCTATTTCGATGTATTAACGGCGAAAGACAACTACGAGTTCCAAGGTGCAGAAAAACGCGCAATCGAGCGTCAACTTGAACAAACTAAACAACGTTTCGCAGTGGGTTTAACCGCGATTACCGATGTGCATGAAGCTCAAGCGCAATATGACTTAGCCTCAGCCACTGAAATTTTAGCCGAAAACACGCTCGCCAATAGTTATGAAGCCTTACGTGAAATCACCGGCATCGATCACAAGACGATTAATGTGTTAGATACCAACCGTTTCTCAGCAGTTACGCCAGCGCCAACGTCATCTAGCGAATGGTTAAAAATTGCTGAAACCAATAGTGTTGATTTAATGACTCAACGTATTGGTAAAGATATTGCCCAAGAGACCATTAAGCTTTATCAAGCAGGCCACATGCCGTCTTTAAGCTTAAATGCTGGTTACAACAAAGGTCTTGAGCAAAAAATGGGTAATCTCAACGAACCTGATTTTGATAATGTCAGCGTTGGTGTCAACTTAAGCATTCCGATTTTCGAAGGTTTTAAAGTCAGCTCACAAGTTAATGAAGCACAATTCCAGTATGTTGAAGCAAGTGAAAAGCTTGAGCAAATTTACCGTGGTGTAGTGAAAAACGTTCGTAATAACTACAACAACGTAGGTGCTTCTATCAGCTCAATCAAAGCTTATGAGCAATCGGTTATTTCATCAGAAAGTGCCCTAAAAGCCACTCAAGCGGGTTTCGAAGTGGGTACTCGTACTATCGTTGATGTTTTGAACCGTACCCGTGACTTGTACGACTCAAAACGTAAATTATCCGATGCGCGCTATAGCTACATCAACTCAGTTGTTGCACTAAAGCAAGCTGCGGGTACATTGAATGAAGATGATGTTATCGCCATCAATAATGGCTTGATTGCACAGTAACAACGCTCTCAGTCATTAAATATAAAAAACCGCCATTTGGCGGTTTTTTTATGCTTAGAAGTTAAAATCAACAAAATTAGAAGTTGATTTCAACACCCGCAAAATAACCTTTAAATTTAGTATCAGCACTCACACCCGAGAAATTACTCACATCGAATAAAAATTCACGGTAGCCTACACGTACACGCGTATCGACGGCCAAACCATCAAATTGCCAACCTAAACCAATTGCATAGTCGTGCACGCTTGACTCATTGACGCCCTGCATCAAATCAGCAAAACCGTACAAGCCTAAGCCAGGCATACCTACATGCGTACTGGCGTAACCCATCACAATACCGCTATCGACATCTTTCTCTTCTGGATGGCCAGGATCTTGAACACGCAGTGAACCATTCATTAACTTGTATGCTGCACCGAGATCCAACGACACTATGTCGTTGTCCAATATTTCGTAGTACAGCACGAAGTCTGTGTTACTCAAATCAGTATAAGCAGTAACATTACCTTTAAAATCATGACCATTGAAGTTGAAATCAGCATCCGACATGCCGCCTTTCTGATCTAAGCTATTTTCACGGATTTTAATGTTAGGGACAAATGGCAATGGGTGCTCAACTGCAATCCAATAACTGCCTTGAGCAGATGAACTGTAATCAAATGTTTGTTGTGGTTGACCTTTATCAGCAAAAGTACCGCTAGTATCGGCGCGCCAGTAATCACCACCAATAGTAAAACCAACCACAGTTGCCGCTTGGGCAGATGAGGTCATACAGAATCCTAATACCGCACTGGCGAGGAGAGTTTTTTTCATAATTAACCTTGAGATAGCAAGTTCGTTAAATCAATCACCGCGGCATTCGCACGCGACACATAGTTAGCCATAACCAATGAATGATTAGCGACTAAGCCAAAACCGCTGCCATTCAGCACAACAGGGCTCCAGACAGTTTGCTGAGTCGCCTCCAGCTCACGAATGATCTGTCTTAGGCTTACTTCAGCATTTTTCTTCTTCAATACGTCAGCAAAGTCAACTTCAACTGCGCGCATAAAGTTCAACAACGCCCATGAAGCACCACGGCTCTCATAGAAGACATCATCAATTTTCCACCAACTGGTTTTTACCTGATGGCTGGTCAAATTTGGGGTTGATTGACGCGCCGAATTGTCACCAGCTAGATCTGTATTTAAGCGCTCTTGGCCAACGCTGGCAGATAAACGCTGCGACATACTGCCCAGACGTTTCTGCACTTCTTTCAACCATTCATTAAGGTTGTCAGCACGGGCATAAAACTGTGCATCTTGATTATTTGGGTCCATCATGCGGGCACGATAAAGCTTCAGCAATTTGATTGCATCGCGATATTCGCTTTCGGCACTGGGTACTAACCAGCTAGTGTGGTCAATATTGAGCTTAGATTGGGCTTCGCCTAAATCTTTGTCCGCCGCAGATTGTGACTGTGAACGGCTAAACTCTTTACGCATAATCAAGGCTAAATCACGGGCTTGCTCCAAAGCACCATATTCAAATGCGGGCATGTTATCCATGAAGATGGAAGGTGGCATCACATCGTTTGATAACCAACCACCTTGCTTATCGAGTAAATTTTCGACTGTGAGGATTAGCGATGTAGTGGTAGCGTACCCAACAATATTCTTATTGGATGCTGTTAATTGTTGAGGGCTAATCGGATCCGGTTCGATACTCCACCATACACTCACGCCATAACCGATTAATACTAAAAATAAACCGACCCCGGTAACTTTTTTCCATGTAATTTGCATCAAGCGACTCCTTAATGATGGTGATGATGCTCTTGCTCTGCGGCGTTTTCTGCTGCTTTACTAACAGGCAGGGTAATTGCCATTTTCTCGCCACCGTCAAACTCTAATTGCAGTTCAACTTGTTGCTCTAACACCAATGGCGCTTTTAAGCCAAGCAACATGACGTGATCCCCTGACGGCGTTAACGTTAATGTGCCATGGGAGGGGATGTCAAAACCTTCAACATGGCGCATCTTCACCATGCCTTGGTCTTCGATAATCGTGTGTAATTGGGCATCCTTTGCCACAGTCGTACTGACACCGATAAGACGAATCGCTTTATCTGTGTGGTTTTCAAGCGTAAAGTAAGCGGCAGTATTTGGTACTGTCTCAGGCATGGCGCGTATATGACCTTCAGTCATGACTACGTTCGCCAACGCTGAAAATGATGCACAAGATAAAACTAGACAATTAAACAGCTGTTTGAATATTGGTTTCAATGTCTTAAACTCCATGTCTACCCAATGTCGTCGTAAAGGAAACAACCCATGAGTCATATACAGGTTCAGGATGATCAGGGCGTGCGTATTATTAGCTTTAATCGCCCTGATAAACGCAATGCACTTGATCTTAATATGTATAAACAACTGACAGAATACCTGATCGAAGGTGAAGCAGACAACGACATTCGTGCCTTTATGCTCCATGGCCAAGATAATTGTTTCACCTCAGGCAATGATGTTGCTGACTTTTTGAAAAATAGTGACTTAGGGCCAAATCATCCCGCAGTACGTTTCTTATTTTGTCTACTCGAACTCAAAAAACCTCTGGTAGCTGCCGTTTCTGGTGCCGCCGTCGGTATAGGTACAACCGTACTGCTACATTGCGATCTGGTATACGCTGACAACACGGCGAAATTTCAACTTCCCTTCGTCAACTTGGCTCTCGTGCCGGAAGCCGGGGCTAGCCTACTCTTACCAGAACTCATTGGTTATCAAAAAGCGGCTGAGTTACTGCTACTTGGTGAAAGTTTTAATGCCGAGACGGCCCATAGACTCAATATGATCAACGAAATTGTGGCCCATGAAGATTTACTCAGTTATGCATTATCTCAGGCAAAAAAATTGGCCAATCAACCGCCACAAGCACTACAAATCACACGTCAATTAATGCGCCCGCATAAAAATCGTGTACAGCACCAAATGCACCAAGAACTTGAACAATTTAGCGCTAGGCTAAAAAGTGAAGAAGCCAAAAGCAGATTTCAGGCTTTTTTGAAAAAGTAGCCTGCAAGGCAGTATGCACATACATGTCGCATGAGGGTCAAAGTGCCCTCTTGTTGATAGGTTTAATTGCAACATTTTAAATCAAAACAAGCCATTTATGAGCTCATCGAACGCCAGCCATCACTGCATGCTTAGGCTGGTTTTTTCCATTGATCAACTAACAGTGCTAAAACAAAGTAAATCAACAAACTCACACCCGGCATAAATACAACTGCACCAGCCCACACCGCACGAGTCCAAAAACAAGACCAATCAAATTTCCACGCCATGCCTGCAGCAACACCACACACTAACCGCTCTGGACTCTCCATACGCACTTTTAATCGTTTCATCTAAAACCTCGGCTCAGTTGATCGCTAACTTATTTATCACTAACACTATGCCACTGAAACCAGCAAATAATGCCTGAAAACAACGCAAGACTAATTACAGGTAACAGTAGCAATGTCATCAAAGGTGCTACAAACCACATAAGCAGATCCTTTACTTAGCGCTATATTCATCGGCACTTGCCGATTCACCTTTATTTTCAGCGTTTAAGCTAAGTTGACTGTTGAAGTCATAAATACTTTCAGCCAGTTGTGTTTGCAATGACATCACAAATTCACGCTTTACACTGACGAACAATTCCTGTGTCTGCGCAGTTAATGTTTGCTCAATAGTTCCCACAACATCTGATATTGGTGCGGCTTCTGCGTGTGCTGCAACGCTACCGACTAACGCGCCTAATAACACACTCATTTGTACTGATTTTTTAATGGTTAACGTAAACATGATGGCATCCCTTTCGATTAATTAACTTGACGAAAGGAGTATTACAAACTGCGTGCCAACTTATAAAAATATTCTTAAGATTATGATTTTAATCATTTTAAAAAATTTTATGTGGACAAGATGAGATATAGGGATGGATTGGAAAATAACAAGTGGTGAAAAATACTACTCAAATTAGTAAATTTCACCATCTTTTAAGTTGAGTGGAATTACTCTACAACTTCAGCCTGAATATTCTGAAAAGCCTGCATTACCACTTCTATCCCAGCGCCGTTTTTATGGGCATTTTCGCTCAAATAACGACGCCACGCACGGGCACCCGGTAAGCCTTGGAATAACCCGATCATATGGCGAGTAATATGATTAAGTCGCCCACCAGACTGCAAATGCGCTTCAATATAAGGCAACATAGCCTCAATCACAGCCTCGCGGCTAATCACTGCTTTTTGACTGCCACACAATATTTGATCCACCTGCGCCAGAATATAAGGATTCTGATAAGCCTCGCGCCCCATCATTACTCCATCGAGCTGCACTAAATGCATTTGTGCTTGCTCGAGAGTTGTTACGCCGCCATTAATACCAATATTAAGTGCAGGATAATCACGCTTAAGTTGATACACACGCTCATAATCGAGCGGCGGGATCTCGCGATTCTCTTTTGGGCTTAATCCTTGAAGCCACGCCTTACGCGCATGGATAGTAAAATCCGTACACCCTTTTGCACTGACCACATCAATAAACTGGGTTAAAAACGCATAACTATCTTGTTCATCAATTCCGATACGCGTTTTCACAGTCACAGGAATATCAACGACTTGTTTCATGGCGTCAACACACTCAGCCACTAACTCAGGTTCCGCCATCAGACACGCGCCAAAGCGACCATTCTGCACTCGATCGGAAGGACAACCCACATTGAGGTTAACTTCATCGTAGCCTCGCTCAGCAGCGAGTTTAGCGCAACGAGCCAAATCTAAGGGATTAGAGCCACCTAACTGCAACGCCAAAGGATGTTCTTCTTGGTTATACGCCAAGTAATCACCGCGACCATGCAATATCGCTCCTGTTGTCACCATCTCCGTATATAACAAAGCATTAGCCGACATCAAACGTGCAAAATAACGATAATGACGGTCCGTCAAGTCCAACATGGGCGCAATGGAAAAGGTCCTAACGATTGGAATAGCTGATATAACAGGGTTTTTACTCATTTTAGATTGAATCATCACGCTCACATTTTAAGCTGTTTTTACACATTTGTGCATTTGTCTAATTGCCGGGCATCCTGTGAGGTATCCCAAATTATAAGATTGAGCGCTCAAGATGGTGTTCCCAGTAATTGACCTGAAAACACGTACTGAACAACACACTACAAATGCGTCGTTAGGGTGAAGCAAAAAGTGAGACAGTTTACAGCGAACATCGTACTTTTACAAAGTCAGCTAAGACACTCAAGGCCAAGACGCCTTTTTGATAGCACTCCACAATGCCGAAAATAGCCATATAAAATGGGATTACGTAAGACGCGATGGGATAGAGAGTTGAGTAGCAACGCCTTCTCACAAGTTCAAGTACTAATAAAAGTCGAGTTACTCCATAAAAAGGCTAAAAACTTTGCAGCATCGGCACTCATGAGCCACTATGAATGGGGCTAATGCAGCCCATTTTTGTATATATGAGACGTAAAACAACGCTATTTGACGATAAGCGTCTTCCAAGCAAACTTATGAACCATCATACAAAACTGTCTAAACAATAAAGGACACGGTTATATGGAGCTTTAACTGCCTATAACTCAGATAAATGATAAGAATATCTTTAAATTAGCCTCACATTTATAGCTGTCTCATCTAAGCTGATAGAGTGTGATCAAGATTGCTGTCGATAAGCAACTTTTCTAATAGCCTTAAGCAATGCCATTACTCCATGGTTTAGGCTCAAAAGAGGACAAACTTAGGCATGAACGTTAATTTTATTAATCCTTTCCTCCAATCTTTGCTCAATGTCATATCTACGATGGCGAGCATGGATTTGACGCCGGGCAAACCCCAAATCAAAGTAGATAACTTAGCTAAGGGTGATGTGTCCGGTCTAATCGGTCTTGTAGGACCCCAAACAAAAGGATCACTGTCGATTACCTTCGAACAAAAGCTTGTTTTGCAGATAATGCAGAATATGCTGGGCGAAAACCCGGGTAAAATTAACGAGGAAGTGACTGACTTAGTAGGCGAAATTACGAATATGGTGACTGGTGGCGCAAAAAATCTTTTGGGTCAAAAAGGCTATGAATTTGAAATGGCCACTCCTATGGTCGTATCAGGAAAAGGCCATACTATTTCCCATAAAGCTAATGGCACTAAGATTATCATGCCATTTACAAGCCCGCATGGTACTGCTTATATTGAAATATGTTTTGAAAACTAACAGCTAAAATGCATCAAGCCAGTCAGCTCAAAATACATTAACTATCCTGTCGCTCTGGATCTTATGTTTCATTCGCTTATTTAAAGCCAGATAACAAAGATCAGAACGGCTGGTTTACCGTAACCTGAATTGAGGTATTTTTATCGTCTATTTTGCCGCCTAACACCAGTTCAGCATAGCTTCATCCTCAGGTCCAAAACATATTGCGTCGCCAACTGTGAACTGCAAACCACTATTTTGCTTATCTCAGTCCTACAGGTTCGACATTTCTCCCGCTAACAAATAACTATAATTCATAGTGTTATTTGCAGTAACCATTCGTGTAGTGGCAATTATTCATCCTGACACTTTACATAAAAGAAAACGGTGTTTAATCACCGTTTTCTTGCTAAAAAGTGTCCCAGAATACTTCCATTTGTCAGGGTTAAGCTAAGCAAACAGCAACCCTTGGCGTAAGCTTAGTGACTAATTCGTAAGCGATAGTGCCAATATGTTCAGCGACTTCCTCCACGGGTAATGCCTTACCCCACAGCAATGCACTATCCCCAACTTTATCTTGTGCCCCTTGGCCTAAGTCAACAGTCAACATGTCCATAGAAACACGGCCGACTATGGGTACGCGGCGACCATTGACCCACACGGGTGTGCCTTCCGGTGCATTGCGAGGATAACCATCACCATAACCAATCGCCACTACGCCTAAACGAGTATCTTGCTTCGCGGTCCAGAAACAACCATAGCCCACTGGCTGATTGGCTTTATGATCCCGTACCGCAATCAACTGTGATACCAATTCCATCGCAGGAACTAGCCCGTGATTCGCACCGCAATCACCAGTAACAGGAGATACACCATAGAGTGCGATACCAGGACGGATCCAATCGCCTTGGCTCTGAGGCCAATACAAGGCACCAGCAGAGTTTGCTAAGGTTCTAAATCCGGGCAAGCCTGCCGTTAACGTATTAAAAGCCGCCATCTGTACTGAGGTATAGGTGTTTTCAGGCTCGTCCGCACAGGCAAAATGTGTCATCAAATGGATCGGTTTTGCCACATTGGGACAGGCCATTAACCTTGCGTAAACCGTTGAAAATTGTTCGGGCGTAAAACCTAAACGATGCATGCCTGAATCCACTTTAAGCCAGACAGTGACAGGTTTTGACAACACAGTTTGCTCTAACATTTCAAGCTGAGAGCTGTGGTGCACTACAGTGTCGATATCATGCCCGACGAGTAACGGAAGATCGGTGGCACGGAAAAAACCTTCTAGTAATAACAAACGCGCTGTCACGCCGCCCGCTCGTAATTCTAAGGCCTCATCCAATCGTGCTAGGCCAAAGCCATCGGCATTGACTAAACAATTAGCGACATTCAATAATCCATGACCATAACCGTTCGCTTTAACGACGGCCATCACACGACTCGCTGGTGCCTGTTGACGCAACGCAGCGAGATTGGTTTGCAGTGCACTACTGCTAATTTCTGCACGGGGAAAAGGGTTCAAAATTTACCTTGTTTACTCAGGAAATAAAAAGTCACGGATATAAAAAATACATCAATACAGCTCATCTTCTGCAAACGCAAACTGACTGTTTTTAAACGTCAATTAATCTTCTTCAAACTGCGGCCCTGCATAATTATCGAAACGCGAAAATTGCCCTTGGAAAGTGAGTCGCACCCGACCAATGGGGCCGTTACGTTGCTTACCAATGATTATTTCTGCCGTGCCTTTATCTTGAGAATCGTTGTTATACACTTCATCGCGATAAATAAACATGATGAGATCCGCATCTTGCTCGATAGCGCCTGATTCACGTAAATCCGAGTTAACAGGACGTTTATCGGCCCTTTGTTCGAGCGAGCGGTTAAGCTGCGACAGGGCAATAATCGGGATTTCCAACTCTTTGGCTAATGCTTTCAGCGAGCGTGAAATTTCAGAAATTTCTAAGGTACGGTTATCTTTTAAGGCGGGCACCTGCATTAACTGCAGGTAATCTATCATGATCATAGATAAACCACCGTACTCACGGGCGATACGACGCGCGCGGCTGCGAACTTCTGTCGGGGTTAATCCCGAACCATCATCAATATACATTTTACCTTGTTCGAGCATGATACCCATGGTCGATGAAACCCGCGCCCAATCCTCGTCATCGAGTTGACCAGTACGGATCTTAGTTTGATCGACGCGGCCCAAGGAGGCCAGCATACGCATCATAATCTGTTCTGACGGCATCTCGAGACTGAAAATAAGTACGGGTTTATCTTCATTCATTGCGGCCTGTTCGCACAAGTTCATCGCAAAGGTGGTTTTACCCATAGAAGGACGCGCAGCAACGATAATCAAGTCGCCAGACTGGAAACCAGCGGTCATCTTATCCAAATCGTTAAAGCCGCTCGAAACTCCAGTCACACCGTTATGGGGGTTGTTATAAAGCTGCTCAATCTTATCGACGGTTTTTTCCAGAATGGTTTTAATGCCTTCGGGACCTTCATTAGCATTGGTTCGCATCTCGGCGATCTTAAATACTTTACTCTCAGCCAGGTCGAGTAATTCACCCGAGTCCCGACCTTCTGGGTTATAGCCCGCATCGGCAATCTCATGCGCGACGCGGATCATGTCACGAACGACTGCACGCTCACGGACGATTTCAGCGTAAGATAAAATATTACCCGCACTTGGGGTATTTTTCGCAATCTCACCTAAATAGGCAAAACCACCGGCATCTTCTAATTGATTTTCAACTTCGAGCTGTTCAGAAACCGTGATCAAATCGATCGGTTGCCCTAAATCAACCAATCTGTGCATGGCAGAGAAGATCATCTTATGTGAGCGAGAGTAAAAATCCTCTTTTACGACAGCCTCAGCGACCCTGTCCCACGCTTCGGCATCTAACATCAAGCCGCCTAATACCGATTGTTCAGCCTCAATTGAATGCGGTGGCAGCTTGAGTCCATCAAGCTGCAAATCTCTTGGCTTACTTTTAGGCTTAAAAGCACCTTGTTGTGACATTAACGCTCCCGATTTCCAACAACTTAACAAAATATGATATAAAACCCGCGTCAAGCAAACAGGATGTTTACACTCGCCTGTTATTTCATTCCAACGGACACTCTAACAATCAATAAGGAAAGAACATGCGTATTGCATTGGTTGCGGCCTTAGTACTGACATCCGGCATAGCAACTGCCGACGAAGGACAATGGCAACCTTATCAAATGCCTTCAATTGCAGACAAACTCAGTGAACGCGGAATCGATATTCCTGCAGAAAAACTGGCCGATCTGACAAGTTATCCAATGAACGCTGTGGTTGGGCTGGGCTATTGTACCGCCAGTTTTGTCTCCCCCCAAGGGCTAGTTGTGACAAACCACCATTGTGCCTACAAGGCGATACAATATAACACTAAGCAAGAGCATAACTACCTAGAACAAGGCTTTTTAGCAACATCGATGGACAAGGAACCCTCTGCCGGTCCTAACGAACGTTTATACATCACAGAAGCAGTGACCAATGTCACCGCGCAAATCAATAAAGACCTCAGCCAAGACCCGCTAAGTCGTTACGAAGATATCCAAAATCACAGTAAAGCGCTCATCAAAAGCTGTGAAGCCGATGCTAACTATCGTTGTAATGTGCGCAGTTTCCATAACGGCTTAGAATACTACTTAATCAAGCAATTGATGATCCGCGATGTGCGCTTAGTCTACGCACCACCTGAAAGTGTTGGGGGCTATGGTGGCGATATTGATAACTATGAATATCCACGCCATTCGGGTGATTTTGCCTTCCTACGAGCTTACGTGGGTAAAGATGGCAAACCCGCCGCTTATAGCGACGATAATATTCCTTACCAGCCAAATAGTTACCTTAAGGTCAATGCCGATGGCGTAAAAGCCGGTGACGGTGTGTTTGTGGCGGGTTACCCAGGCACGACTAGTCGTTACAACCTGACCAGTGAACTTAAATTTGCCAGTGATTGGTTGTACCAAACCCAAGCTAAGCGCTATCAATTACAGATTGATACTATCGAGGCTATGGGACAAAAAGATGCCGATATCGCCATTAAGTACGCAGGTAATATGGCCTCAATGGCCAACCGGATGAAGAAACTCAACGGCCTATTAGCGGGTTTTAAAGCAACGGATATCATTGGGATTAAGCAAAGCCGTGAAGATAATTTTTTAGCTTGGCTTAAACAAAACCCTAAGCTAAATCAAAATCTCATTGCTGAGTTAGAAGTGTTACTCGCCGAGCAACAACAAGCATTCCAAAGTAATTACTACTTTACCAATGCCCAATCGAGCACATTGTTAACCGCAGCAAACAGCCTCTACCGTCTTGCTAAAGAAAAACAAAAGCCCGATGCCGAGCGTGAGCAAGGCTACCAAGAACGTGATATTGCTATGTTAAGCTCACGTCTTAAACGTATCGATTCAAGTTTTGATGTCACTGTTGATAAGACTTTGTGGCTACAGGATTTAAATGCTTACCTTAGCCAATCAAATCGCGTAGCAGCACTCGATGAAATGCTAAGTGTGAACACTAAAGATGCCGATCTCGCAGCTAAACTCGATGGTTTGTACTCACTCACTACGCTCACAGACCAAGCTAAGCGCCTTGCGTGGATGAATGCCGATGCTAGCGCTTTCGAAACCAGTGCAGATCCCTTTATTCGTTTAGCCGTAGCACTTTACGACACGAATATGGCACAGGAAAAGTCAGAAAAAATCTTAAACGGCAAGCTGTCTAGTGCTCGCCCTGATTATATGGCGGCCGTGATCGAATACTACAAAGCAAACAACTGGCCAGTCTACCCTGACGCCAACGGTACGCTACGGATCAGCTATGGCATGGTTGATGGTTATCAATCACGTGATGCGCTCTATAAACAGCCGTTTACTCGTCTTGATGGCATAGCCGCAAAACACACAGGCGTTGAGCCCTATAATGCGCCGAAAAAACTCCTCGATGCGATTAGCGAACAACGTTTTGGCGATCATCTGGTGAAGTCGGTTTATCAAGATCCCCGCGGCTGGATTTGCAGACTCTTCTCTTGTTTAGATAAACCAGAGGAATTTAACTCAGTACCGGTTAATTTCTTATCCAGCGTGGACACCACAGGTGGTAACTCCGGTTCACCAGTCTTCAACGGAAAAGGTGAGTTAGTGGGCCTTAACTTCGACTCAACCTATGAAGCTATCACTAAAGATTGGTTCTTCAACCCAACCATCACCCGCGCGGTGCACGTGGATATCCGTTATATCCTATGGATGATGGATGAAGTGGATCATGCCGATAACTTAATCCAAGAATTGGATTTAGTGAGAAATTAATACCTTGAGCTAAATCCGTTGCTCTAAACAAAAAGCCGCTCACTGTTATGCAGTAAGCGGCTTTTATTTGGGCTCGTATTTTAGCAGCGAATACACTTTGGGATGATGAGATTGAATGAGTAGGCGCGTATCACCTATTGCTTAAATCCATCGCAGAGCCGATATCAAAACCTAAATACACTCAAATCCTAAATTTCAGCCATAAAAAAACACCGCCGAAGCGGTGTTTCTCTTAAGATTAAAGCAAGGAGTAATTAAGCTTCTGCAACGATAGAAACTTTAACAACAGCTTTAACTTCAGTGTGTAACTGAACTTCAACTTCGAAGTCGCCAGTAGTACGCAGAGCGCCTAATGGTAAACGAACTTCTGATTTAGCCAGCTCAACACCAGCAGCAGTCACTGCATCAGCGATGTCACGGTTGCCAACTGAACCAAACAGTTTGCCTTCATCACCCGCTTTAGAAGCAATAACAACAGCTTCCAGTGCAGTGATTTTCTCAGCACGTAGGTTAGCAGCAGCTAATTCAGCAGCTAATTTAGCTTCTAATTCAGCGCGACGAGCTTCAAATACTTTAACGTTGCTTTCGTTAGCAACAACAGCTTTACCTTGTGGCAAAAGGTAGTTACGAGCGTAACCAGCTTTAACAGTAACTTGGTCACCCAAGTTGCCTAGGTTAGCGATTTTATCAAGCAGAATAACGTTCATTATCAAATCCTCTATATTCGATTAGGAATACTGCAATTACTGATGTAAATCAGTGTATGGCAGTAGAGAAAGATAACGAGCACGCTTGATAGCGCGAGCTAGTTGGCGCTGATATTTAGCACTAGTACCAGTGATACGGCTAGGAACAATCTTGCCGCTTTCAGTGATGTAGTTCTTTAAAGTAACGATATCTTTGTAATCAATTTCTGCAACACCTTCAGCGGTGAAACGGCAGAACTTGCGACGACGGAAATAACGTGCCATGTTGACAGTCTCCTAAGTTTTCAATTCGACATTTTCGGCATGGATGACTAAGCGGTTCTGACCATTACGCCCCTGTTGAAGCGTCATAAAGCCTTGCACTTGTACTTCCACACCTGCTTTCAGATCTTCTGCGACGCTTTCAAAGCGTGGGCCACTCAATATCACTTGAATTTGTACGTAGACGTTGCGGAGCATTTCGGCTTCATAACGCTGCGATTTGTGTTCCAACATAATTACACTATGTGCAATACCTGCTGGGCTTTTAAAGCGTCTTGAACGAGTTATCGTTCCTGACAACACCAAGTTATTGGTGGTCACAGATTACCTTACTCAGCGATTTCTTCAGCGTGAGCTTCATCATATGAGCGTTCGCCAGCTGGGCCACGACGTGAATCGCGCTCATCTCTAGCTCTAGCCATTGGAGATGCTTCAGTAACGGCAACTTTAGTACGCATTACCATGTTACGCAGAACTGCGTCGTTGAAACGGAAAGCTGTTTCTAGCTCTTCGATCGTCTCTGCTTTAGCTTCAACGTTCATCAGAACGTAGTGAGCTTTATGCAGGTCAAGGATTGGGTAAGCCAGTTGACGACGGCCCCAATCTTCTAAACGGTGGATTGTGCCGTTAGCTTCGGTGATAACACCTGTGTAACGCTCAATCATACCTGGTACTTGTTCACTTTGATCTGGGTGAACCATAAATACGATTTCGTAATGACGCATTTATTGCTCCTTACGGTTATGTAGCCTCGGTATTGGCTCAGTCAGACCAAATGGAGGCAAGGAACGAAAAATAGTGACTGATTTGAGCGCGAGATAGTACAGAAAGCAAGCCAGAAACTCAAGCAATAACTTTGCCTCGCCAATCAATACAGGTATGATGGCGGTTCGCCTACATTCGGACGTCTGAAATCAGCTAACCAAGAATAAAACATAATGCTAAAAGTTATTGCGCCAATCAGTTTTTTTTTCCTTTCATTTCCAGCGCTTGCGCTTGTTCCACCTGATTATCAGGAACCGCCCAGCGATTTTACCGCGGAAATCGAAGCTGGCTTGCAACTGAACACAGGCAATACCGAATCCAGCAGTTTTAATGGTCGAACCCAACTGATTTACGATACAAAGCAAACCAAGCAAGAAGCCACACTAAAAGCCTATTTTGCCTCAGAAAAAAGTCAAACAACCTCCGAAAAATATGAGCTACAGTTACAATCGAACTATAAACTGACTAAGGGTTATGTCTTCGGACGTGGTGATTTTACTTGGGATCAATTCGGTAGTTACACGCAAATATCAACGCTTTCGAGTGGTTACGGTTTCAATGCTATCAGTAGTTATAAAACAAAACTCAGTCTCGAGTTCGGCCCAGGTTATCGATATAACTTACCTGCAGAGTCGGTAACCATTCCCAACCCTGATGCCGAAAAAGATGTCATTCTTCGTACCGCTGCCAAATTCTCTCAAAAACTACAGGAATACAGCAGTCTCAATGCCGATCTCACCGCGGAAGTGGGCGAGAACAACAACACCCTCACCTTAGATATGAACTATAAAAATCTGGTGTTCCAAGATTGGGCATTTAAGATCGGTATGAACATCAAATACACTGAAGTGGTACCAGAAGGAAGCCAACCCATGGATACCATCACCACCTTCAACTTGCTTTACACTTTTAGATAACTCCTTTTAAAAAATACGAAGAAATACATAGACTAACATGACGCTAATAGCCTACTCGGCTGGCGTCTATGTGAATGCTTCACAAGCATCCCCTTGAGTTGTTCCGACATAATTCAGTGATTTTTTGAGCAGAAATGCGCAATTAATCAAGATTTACCAACAATTTGCAACACAACATAAACACTAACCCCTGATATACTCACTCCTCATTATCAATCTAGTTTGTGTTTTCGGAGTTGTATATGACTAATCCGCTGCGCACTTTCGCCTCTTTATATAGCACCACGTTATTAATGGTATTAGCCGGCGGCTTGCTTACCACCTATCTTGGGCTCAGGCTCTCAGTGATGAATGTGCCACAAATATGGATTGGCGGCATGATGTCGGCCTACTATGTTGGCCTAGTGGCAGGCTCTAAGATTGGTCATCGACTTATCGCTCAAGTGGGTCATATCCGCGCCTTTGTCGCCAGTGCTGGCATAGTCGCTGCATCGGCATTAGGCCATGCACTCGTGGATGAACTAGCGGTTTGGCTGCTCCTCAGACTCGTGGTCGGCATGGGGATGATGTGCCAATACATGGTGTTAGAAAGTTGGCTTAACGAACAAGCTGAAAGTAATCAAAGGGGCACAGTGTTTGCGAGTTATATGATCGTATCTTACTTCGGCTTAATCTTGGGCCAAGGTGCGATCAGTATTTTCCCCGAATTAGGACTAGAGCCACTACTGCTTATCGCAATTTGTTTCTCACTCTGTATCGTACCGATTTCACTCACGCGTCGTCTTCACCCTGCGCCCTTAGTCCCTGCCCCACTCAAAATTGCCTATTACTGGAAAAAAGCACCACAAGCACTCACGACAATCGCGATTGGTAGCATGATAGTGGGTTCGTTTTATGGTCTCGCTCCCGCCTACGCCAGTAACTTAGGTTTACCGCCTGAAAAAGTCGCCACATATATGACGGCAACGATTTTAGCGGGATTACTAGCACAGTGGCCAATGGGAAAATTGTCCGACATTATGTCCCGCAGTCGCCTTATCCGTATCAACTGCATATTGCTCGGTATCTTAGCCTTAGCTATCGCCTTAACCCCTTATCATCCGGTGATTTCACTGGTGATGACCTTTCTATTTGGTATTTTAGGTTTCACTTTTTATCCGCTCGCCACAGCGCTTGCCAACTCACGAGTCGAACAGAATGAGCGAGTCGGCTTATCCGCCACCATTTTATTAACCTTCGGCTTAGGGGCCAGTATCGGTCCGCTTATCGCATCGACATTAATGCAATGGTTTGGCAATAACATGTTATATGGCTTTATGTCAGCCTGTACCTTAATACTCTTTGTGCGTTTACGTTATGTACATTCACAGCAAAAAGTCGAAACCAATGTCACCCAAGACTACATAATGGCGACGGGCGACTTAGTCTCGTCACCACTGGCGGCAGCGTTGGACCCACGGGTTGATGTTGAATCAATTCAAGAGCATATGACGCCCAGCGCTAACTTAGATGAATCGGAGCATGATTTAGGGGCCGATGGCGTCGATGACGATATTATCGATGATAATGACAGTGATGAGGAACAACTCGCCTTTAGTTTCGATATTGAGCAAGTAGAGCCTGAAGCCGCTCAAATAGATGAAACTGATAGCAATCAGGTTAACCTAGACAAAGCGATGACGTAAAAAAGGCCAATAAAAAACGGATTAACTTTATATCGTTAATCCGCCTTTTTATTACGACCAGTTGTTACTGCAGGTTGTTGCTTCAAGCCTGATACTGCATATGTGAGATCAGGCAAACGTGAGCATATTAGCTACGACGCTGACGCACTGCTTCAAATAAGCAAATACCCGTTGCAACCGATACGTTCAAGCTAGACACACTACCGGCCATAGGGATAGAGATCAGTGAATCGCAAGACTCACGGCTTAAACGGCGTAAGCCTTTATCTTCAGCGCCCATAGCAATCGCCAATGGCCCTTTAAGATCCGCTTGATAAAGCTCGCAATCAGCCTCGCCCGCCGTACCCACAATCCACACACCTTTATCCTGTAGATGGCGCATCGTGCGCGCAAGATTAGTGACTTGGAATAAAGGGACGGTTTCTGCCGCGCCACATGCCACTTTACTCACAGTCGCAGTTAAGCCAACTGAATTGTCTTTAGGCACGATAATACCTTGTACGCCAGCCGCATCGGCATTACGTAGGCAAGCGCCTAAGTTATGGGGATCCGTCACACCATCCAAGATCAACAGGAATGCTTGCTCAGTGTTAGCAAGCAGCACATCTAAATCTTGCTCATTCAATACTTTCGCCGCTTTAACGCGCGCGACTATGCCTTGATGTTGGCTGCTTTCCGCTTTGTCATCTAAGGCTTTACGAGAAGCGACTTGAATCGTCGTGCCAAAGGCTTTGGCCTGATCGGCCAGCACAGTTAAGCGCTCATCGTCACGACCTTGTAACAGCCACAACTCAATAATGCGCTCAGGGCTGTGTTTTAACAGGGCTTCAACTGCGTGGATCCCAAAAATAATATCTTGTTTTTTCATTTATTTCTTTCTCGTGCTCCGCTTAGCGGCTTTTGGCTTTTTAGCCGGATCTTTTACTGCTGCTTTTTTAGCTTTAGTGCCAGCTTTGGCCTTAGGTTTAGTTTTGCCTGTTTCAGCCTTGGCGCTAGATGCCGCGGTTTTGCCTGCTTTACCTTGCTTAGCGCCTTCACGATTAACGCGCTCACGGGCTGTCATCGGCTTATCACGGCTGGCAGATGCTTTACGCTTACCACCTTTGCCGTCATCACCCAGCATAACCAAATCAATCTGTCTGTCATCTAAGTTGACTGCAGCGACCTTAACCGTCACAGGATCGCCGACTTGATAAACTTGACCTGTGTGCTCACCGATAAGACGTTGACGCATAGGATCGAATTGGTAGTAATCGCTACCAAGACTTGAGATATGCACTAAGCCATCGATAAACAGTTCATTTAAGCGCACAAACAAACCAAAACTGGTCACTGAGGCAATCACAGCTTCAAAGGTATCGCCGACGTGATCTTGCATAAACTCGCACTTGAGCCAATCGCTAACATCGCGAGTCGCTTCATCGGCACGACGTTCTGTGGTCGAACACTCTTCGCCTAATTGGTCGAGCTCATCGAGCTGATAGTGATAGCCACCATCCTGCGTCCACTTCTCAGTGGCTTCGCCTCTTTCCTTCGCCAGTAAATAACGGATCACACGATGTAACACTAAATCCGGATAGCGGCGAATGGGCGAGGTAAAATGCGCATATTCTTCTAAAGCCAAACCGAAGTGACCTTCGTTATCCGGAGTGTAAATTGCCTGACGCATAGAGCGCAGTAACATCACTTGGATAAGTTCAGCATCAGGGCGGTCGGCAATTTGCAACATCACATTCTGATAATCTGACGGCGTTGGCTCAAGTCCGCCAGGCATAGTCAAACCACGCTCAGCAAGGAACTCTTTAAAGTTCGCCAATTTTTGCTCGGATGGCGCTTCATGCACACGATACAAGACTTCGCCTTTGTGTTTCTTCACAAACTTAGCTGCAGAAACGTTGGCTAAAATCATACATTCTTCAATGATTTTATGGGCTTGATTACGGCCACGCGGCACGATTTTATCAATCTTGCGCTGCTCATTGAAAATGAACTGCGTTTCCATGGTTTCAAACGCAATCGCACCACGCTCGGCTCTTTGCTCATCGAGCGCTAAATACAATGACTGTAAACACTGCAAATGCGGGAACAAAGCCTCATGCTCAGGCGCAATGGGGCCGCCTTCTAACATTGCTGCCACTTGGGTATAAGTGAAACGGGCATGGGAATACATCACAGCCGGATAAAACTTATAACCTGATAACTTACCTTTAGCAGATACGGTCATCTCGGCGACCATACATAAACGGTCGACGTGGGGATTAAGCGAACATAGGCCGTTAGAGATTTTCTCCGGCAGCATAGGGATCACTTGCGATGGGAAATACACAGAGTTACCACGGGCACGCGCTTCGGTATCCAAGGCAGAATCGGTACGCACATAATAACTGACGTCGGCAATCGCAACCCATAAACGCCAGCCACCACCGGCTTTTTTCTCCGCGTACACGGCATCGTCAAAATCGCGGGCGTCTTCACCGTCGATAGTAACTAATGGCAGATGACGTAAATCCACACGACCGACTTTATCGGCGTCGGTTACTTCATCGGGAATACGGCGTAGTTTCTTCTCAATCACAGGTGACCAAGTATGGGGTAAATCATAATTACGCAGGGCAATTTCGATTTCCATCCCCGGCGCCATTTGCTTACCGAGCACTTCAGTCACTTTACCCGCAGCCTTAACAAAACGGCCAGGGCGACGCGTTAATTCAACCACAACCACATCGCCTTGGCGGGCGCCGTTGCGATCTTCATTCGCGACTAAAATTTCTTGGGTAATACGCTTATCATCGGCAATGACAAATGCCATACCGCTATCGACATGATAACGGCCAACAATCGCGGCACTTCGCGGCTGGATCAGACGAACCAAACGCGCTTCGCGACGGCCACGACGATCTGTGCCCGCTTTTTGCGCCAGCACTTTATCACCGTGGAAATACATCAGCATGTCGCGGTTCGAAATAAATAAGTCATCACCGCCTTCATCGGGTTTGAAAAAGCCGAAGCCTTCTCTGTGTCCGAGCACAGTGCCGGGGATCAGATCCATTTTCTCGGGTAAGCCATAGCTTTGCCCACGAGTGAACACCAGTTCGCCATCGCGTTCCATCGCACGTAGGCGACGGCGCAAGGCCTCAAGTTGTTCTTCCTCTTGGATGTTTAACGCCGCGGCAATGCTGTCACGAGTGATAGGTGATTTTTGAGAACGTAAGTAATCGAGAATATACTCACGGCTTGGGATAGGGTTTTCGTACTTATCCTGTTCACGCTCAAAATGAGGGTCTTTGATCATTCAATATCCAAATAATGTGTCTCTAGATTAAGAGACCACTTAACGGGTTCGCAACTGTTCTTGCTGGGCCCGCGCCACTGCACTGGGGGGCATTTTAGCTGCTAACACCTGCAGTAAAGACAAGGCTTTTTTCTTAGTCGCCTCGTCCGCAAATACATCGTTATATAACCAGTGATAGGCCATCTCGTAATCCCTAGGACTACCATAACCTTCACCAAATAAACGAACTAACATCATACGAGCAGATAAACTGCCACTTGCAGCCGCAGGCAGTAAATAATGCACTGCTCTGTCTTTATTGCGGATGACAAATTTCCCACTCTGATAATACTCGGCAAGCTTTAACATCGCTTCTGAGCTACCTTGTTCGGCCGAGTCACGTAACAAAGCAATACCCTTTACAGGGTTAGCCTTCACACACGTTCCATGATTGAGCATTTCGCCCCAAAGAAATTGATATAAAGGCTGTTTTAAGACTTGGGCTCGCGCCTCAATGTCTTGGACTAACTGGCAATCATCACGTTTCACTTTCGCTAAGTATTGATTGCTACGGATCAAATCAAGCAATTGATCTTGACTATAAATATCCACCGCCTGCGTTTCAGCAAAGCACATTGAAGATACTAAAGGCAGTAGCGCAACGAGTGCTGTACGTAGCATAACGACTCTCAATGACAGTAGGATGAATACTTGCATCGGCAGTATAACCTATTTCTTGAGCTTGAGCTGATTTCTTGAGCTAAACATCTAACCGCAGAATGAAACAGAGAAAGGCATAAAGAAGCAGAGAAAAAGGCCGTGAAACACGGCCTTAACAGATCTTAATTGAACGGATTAACCAAAATCATGGTTTCGTTACGATCAGGACCCGTAGAGATAATGTCGATAGGTGTTTCTAATAACTCTTCAAGACGCTTGATATAATTGATCGCTGCTTGAGGCAGTTGCTCAATTGATGTCGCGCCAAAAGTCGACTCGCTCCAACCCGGCATAGTTTCATAAACCGGCGTAACCAGTTCATAACCTTCAGCGGCCAGCGGAGTGACTTTAGAGATAGTGCCATCAGGATTCTGATAACCGACACAAATCTTCACTTCTTTCAGACCATCAAGTACATCTAACTTAGTCAAGCAGAAGCCGCTAACACTGTTGATTTGAACTGCGCGGCGCATTGCTACAGCATCCAACCAACCTGGACGACGCTTACGACCCGTTGTTGCACCAAACTCATGACCTTTAGTACCTAAATGATCGCCGACTTCACATAATAGTTCAGTTGGGAATGGACCTGCACCTACGCGAGTGGTGTAAGCCTTCATGATACCTAAGACATAGTCTAAGTGACGCGGACCAAAACCTGAACCCGTCGCAACACCACCGGCAGTGGTATTTGAAGAGGTTACAAATGGATATGTTCCGTGGTCGATGTCGAGTAATGTACCTTGAGCGCCTTCGAACAGAATTGGCTCACCGGCTTTACGCGCAGTATCCAACAGTTCAGTCACATCAACACACATGCTCTTCAGATAATCGGCCATAGCCAACGCATCTGCTAGCGTTTGTTCGTAATCAACCGCTTCGACTTGGTAATACTCTGTCAGCATAAAGTTATGATATTTCATAACTTCTTTCAGCTTTTCGGCAAACAGTTCAGCATTGAACAGGTCGCCTACTCGCAGACCGCGACGGGAGATTTTGTCTTCATACGCAGGTCCAATACCACGGCCAGTTGTACCAATAGCTTTATTACCGCGCGCTTTTTCACGGGCGATATCTAGGGCACAATGGAAAGGTAGGATCAACGGACACGCTTCAGAGATCAACAGACGTTCCTCAACAGGAACTCCACGATCTTTCAGCATGTTGATCTCTTTCATCAGGGCGTCAGGTGCAAGCACCACACCGTTGCCAATAATGCATTTCACATTATCGCGCAGGATACCCGATGGGATCAGATGAAGAACGGTTTTTTCACCGTCGATAACCAAGGTATGACCAGCATTGTGGCCGCCTTGATAACGAACTACATATTTTGCCTGTTCTGTTAGAAGGTCGACAATCTTACCTTTTCCTTCGTCACCCCATTGGGTGCCGAGAACAACTACGTTTTTGCCCATTATTTGCTGCAAGGTTGCGGTTAAAAAAGAATTTTAACAGATCTTAGTTAATAAGGGCAAGCAGGCTATTTTTTACGCAAAAACAACCCAGATAACGACTCCAGCCGTGACTAATGCCCCACCAAGTCGCTGGATAACTTGCTGATTTTGATGGGAGAGTTCATTTAAATAACGACGCCATTTATTTGGGAATAATAATGGCCCGAGGCCTTCCAAAACCAACACAAGTGCCACTGCTAGCATAAAAATCTGAAAAGTCATGCTTACCTCAAACTCACTCGCTTAATATAAATTTATTGTATATCAGCATACTCCAACCAAAGAGTTTTCTTATACCGTCAATTTTTAGCCAATAAAAAACCCAGCATAGGCTGGGTTTTTTGATATTCCAAAAACGAATTAACGCTTAGAGAATTGTGGCTTACGACGTGCTTTACGTAGACCCACTTTCTTACGCTCAACTTTACGAGCGTCACGGGTAACGAAACCAGCAGAACGAAGTGATGGACGCAGTGCTTCATCTAATTGCATCAGAGCACGGGTAATACCGTGACGGATTGCGCCTGCTTGGCCAGTGATACCACCGCCTTTAACAGTTACATAGATGTCCAGCTTGTCAGTCATTTCAACTAACTCTAAAGGTTGACGAACAACCATACGAGCAGTTTCACGACCAAAATACTGATCCAAAGGACGTTGATTTACAACGATGTTGCCACTACCTGCTTTAGCGAAAACGCGAGCTGTAGAGGTTTTGCGACGGCCAGTGCCGTAGTACTGAGTTGCAGCCATTTGCTTAATCCCGTTTAGATATCAAGAACTTGAGGTTGTTGTGCAGTGTGGTTATGTTCTGCGCCAGCGTAAACTTTCAGTTTACGGAACATGGCACGGCCCAGAGGACCTTTTGGTAACATACCCTTAACTGCTTTCTCGATGATCATTTCTGGCTTTTGCGCTTGCAGCTTTTCAAAGCTGATTTGCTTAATGCCACCAGGGAAGCCTGAATGCGAGTAGTACGTTTTGCCTTTCGCTTTGTTACCAGTAACAGTCACTTTTTCAGCATTAACAACGATGATGTAATCACCGGTATCAACGTGTGGAGTGTATTCTGGCTTATGCTTACCGCGTAAACGGACAGCGATTTCAGTAGCGATACGACCTAAAGTTTTGCCGTCTGCGTCGACGACGAACCAGTCACGAGTTACAGTTTCTGGTGTAGCAGTAAAAGTCTTCATTATTACAAAAACCCAAAGTTAATTTTCTGTCTCACATGCTGTCTGCATTTGCAAACAACACAAAATTGCCTTTTAGTACCCCTTCGAGCACCGACTTCGGCTTACAACTTCCGCCCAATTGGCGGAGTAACGTGGGCAGGTGGCGGAGTATAGACAAAGCTGAGTTAAAAATCACCTGATATTTTGATAAAAATTATAAAATATCGACCAATCGGACTTGTCATCCTAAGGATTAACAAGCCTCTGGTGATTTAAGGCTGCAGCTAATGCAAAACTCTTACACTACTGGGTTACGGCAGGTGTTCGGTTTTTAAATAATCGTGGGATTGCATCTCAATTAAGCGTGAACGGCAACGCCTAAATTCGAAGTTAAGCAAACCATCGGCATAAATATCTTCGAGTGGCACTTGAGCCGATACAATCAGCTTTACATTGCGCTCGTAAAATTCGTCGACCATAGCTAAAAAACGTCTTGCGATGTCATCGCCTGTCAAAAAGGCGCCCATTTGTTCTATGCCACTCACGAGGACAGTGTGATAAATCCGCGCAAGTTCCATGTAATCACGCTGGCTTCGTGGACCATCACAGAGCGCTCTAAAATCGGCCAACAATACGCCCTGCGCCTGCTGCCGAATACTAATACTGCGGCCTTCTATTTCGATGTCACCAGTAAGCACCTCAGACTCAGGCGCTAACTGACTAAAATAACGTATCAGATTGGCATCAGCTTGTGCATCTAACGGATGATGATAAATCTCTGCTTGCTCAAGGGTACGCAATCGATAGTCAATGCCAGAATCCACATTGAGTACTTCACAATGTTGATTAATTAAGGCTATCGCAGGTAAGAAACGTGCGCGCTGTAAGCCATTTTTATATAAGTCGTCGGGGATAATATTCGAAGTTGCAACCAGCACAACGCCTTCTTTAAATAACGCTTGAAACAGCGTACCTAATAGCATGGCATCGGTAATATCAGAGACAAAGAATTCATCGAAACAGATAACGCGATATTTTGCAGCCATCTTTTTCGCAATCACCAACAAAGGATCGCGAACGCCTTTTAACTCATCCAAATCTAAATGCAATTGATGCATAAAGCGGTGGAAGTGAGCCCGCAATTTTTGTTCACCAGGCAAGGCATCAAAAAAGGTATCCATCAGGTAGGTTTTACCGCGCCCAACTCCGCCCCAAAGATACAGGCCTTTAGGTGATGCTGGTGCCGATTTTAAGCCTAATGCGCTAAACAATTTCCCCACAATAGAACTCGGTTCTTCTGCCGTAGTTAAGTCTTCATAGACGCGTTGTAACGCCTTAACGGCAATTTCTTGAGCCGGATCATGGGAAAAACCATCACGAGTAAGATCTTTTTGATAATGCTGCCAAGGGCTTAACTGAGGCACGTTTAAATTCTCTTATGTCCTTTACTAAAACTGTGACGATATTAGCACGGCCAATATGACGCAGGATATATTAATGCAGAATACGACTTTTACCTTAACGCTAAACTGCATACAAACGTCTAATAAGCCTCTATGCTGTAGGTCATTTTAATCGGCAAAATCTGCTGATATTAGGGCTTGAAAAATCCTAATCTCGCCCACAGATTTCTGTTCAGCAACAAGTATGAAACAGCCGACAAAATAGGCTAAAAAAATTAACATTTATTAATATAATGAACTTTTTCAATAAGGTGCGAGTCAGAGTGATTACCTAGGCAAATAGCCGGTACCGATACAGATTTGATCTGGCACTCGCACGATTGCTGATGCATTACATCCAGATCTTTCAACCCTTATTTGGAGTTATGAATAGATGAAAACAAAATTATCTGTACTTTCAGCCGCAATGTTAGCCGCGACCCTGACTATAATGCCTGTCGTCTCACAGGCCGCCATTCCACAGACGGTTGAGGGACAATCCATCCCAAGTCTTGCGCCTATGCTTGAGCGTACGACGCCCGCAGTCGTATCAGTAGCGGTAACGGGGACTCATGTTTCTAAGCAAAGAGTACCTGATGTTTTCCGTTACTTTTTCGGCCCTAATGCGCCACAAGAGCAAGTGCAAGAACGTCCTTTTAGAGGCTTAGGCTCAGGCGTCATTATTGACGCAGAAAAAGGCTATATCGTCACGAACAACCATGTGATTGACGGTGCTGATGATATTCAAGTTGGTCTTCATGACGGCCGTGAAGTAAAAGCAAAACTGATTGGTACTGACTCAGAGTCAGATATCGCATTATTGCAAATTGAAGCGAAAAATCTCGTCGCAATCAAAGCCTCTGATTCCGATGATTTACGCGTAGGTGACTTTGCCGTTGCCATTGGTAACCCCTTCGGTTTAGGTCAAACCGTCACCTCGGGCATTGTTAGTGCTTTAGGCCGTAGCGGCTTAGGCATTGAAATGCTGGAAAACTTTATTCAAACCGATGCCGCGATTAACAGTGGTAACTCGGGTGGCGCACTCGTCAATCTTAACGGCGAGTTAATTGGGATTAACACGGCAATCGTAGCACCGGGTGGCGGTAACGTCGGTATTGGCTTTGCCATCCCTGCTAATATGGTGAAAAACCTCGTGGCACAAATTGCCGAACACGGAGAAGTACGCCGCGGTGTATTAGGTATTTCGGGACGTGATCTCGATAGCCAACTCGCACAAGGTTTCGGTTTAGACACTCAACACGGCGGCTTCGTGAATGAAGTAGCCAAGGGCAGTGCCGCAGAGAAGGCTGGTATAAAAGCAGGTGATATTATCATCAGCGTTGATGGCCGTGGTATTAAGTCATTCCAAGAACTGCGGGCTAAAGTCGCCACTATGGGTGCAGGTGCTAACGTTGAGTTAGGACTCATCCGTGACGGTGATAAGAAAACAGTTAAAGTGACCTTAGGTGAAGCGAGCCAAACCAGTGAAACAGCGGCTGGTGCCGTGCATCCTATGCTGCAAGGTGCGTCCTTAGAAAACTCATCTAAGGGCATTGAAATTACCGATGTCGCACAAGGCTCACCCGCGGCCATGAGTGGCTTATTAAAAGGAGATGTAATTGTCGGTATTAACCGCACTGCGATTAAAGATCTTAAGACACTGAAAGCACAACTTAAAGATCAAGAAGGTGCCGTTGCACTGAAGATAATGCGTGATAAGAGCATGTTATATTTAGTCCTACGTTAATCGACAAAATAGGCCATTTTTTCTGCCATAGATAAGCATAGGGAGCTTAGGTTCCCTATGCTTACATCGATTAAACATGTTAATCTAACTCACCTTTTTCTAGATCCATCCTGCCATGACTATAAAAGACACTCTGTTATATCTCGGTAAAGCCACCCTTTTCGGCCTTATCATGGCGGCCATGTTTTTATTGGTGACACGTTATTTCGATAACCAATCCCTCGGTAGTAGTCTGCTACAAACCCGTGCCAACAACACAGTCGAGCTATCCTTTGCCAAGGCGGTACGCCGTGCAGCTCCTGCCGTTGTGAATATTTATAGCCTCAGCATAGATCAGAACCGCCCACTTAATTCAGGCTCACTTCAAGGTCTAGGTTCTGGGGTGATAATGAGTAAAGAAGGTTATATTCTCACTAATTATCATGTCATTAAGAAAGCCGATGAGATTGTTGTCGCCCTGCAAGATGGACGCAAATTTACCTCTGAAGTGGTTGGCTTCGATCCTGAAACCGATTTATCGGTACTTAAAATTGAAGGCGATAACTTACCGATTGTCCCCGTTAATCTCGACAGTCCGCCTCAAGTCGGTGATGTCGTACTCGCTATTGGTAATCCCTACAATTTAGGCCAGACCATTACCCAAGGCATCATCAGTGCCACGGGGCGTAACGGCTTAAGTTCAGGTTACTTAGACTTCCTACAAACCGATGCAGCGATTAATGCGGGTAACTCGGGTGGCGCACTCATTGACACTAACGGCAGCCTTATCGGTATCAATACCGCAGCATTCCAAGTGGGTGAAGAAGGCGGCGGCCACGGGATTAACTTCGCTATCCCGATTAAATTAGCCCACAGCATTATGGGTAAATTGATTAAAAATGGTCGCGTGATCCGTGGCGCTTTAGGAATTTCTGGCGAGCCGATTAATCCTGTCGTGGCACAAATCCTTAATCTACCCGATCTCAAAGGTGTGCTCGTTACGGGTGTCGATCCTAATGGCCCTGCGGCCCGAGCCCTGCTAATGCCAAGGGATGTGATTATTAAATACGATGGTGAAGATGTGCCAGGCGTTGAAATGCTAATGGACCGCATCGCTGAAACCACACCGGGTAAGAAAGTGATGATGACTGTGATACGCCAAGGTAAACAACAAGAGTTGCCTGTGATTATCGATGAGAAGGTTGTGATCGATAACTAGAGTGTCACTCAGTATTACGCGCTCAAAGGCAGAAAACAAAAAACCAGCTTTTAGCTGGTTTTTTTAATGATTCAAAATTAGCTTAAATCAGTAACAGATCACTGAATACGCACAACCTGTGCGCCTAAACCTTGAAACTTATTCTCAATATGCTCATAGCCACGATCTAAGTGATAGATACGATCGACAATCGTCTTACCATCGGCCACTAAGCCAGCAATCACTAGACTCGCTGACGCACGTAAATCCGTCGCCATGACCTGAGCACCACTTAAAGATTCAATCCCTTGAATGATGCAGGTGTTGCCTTCAAGCTCCATGGTAGCGCCCATACGGATAAGTTCAGGCACATGCATAAAACGATTTTCGAAGATAGTCTCAGTTATGGTTGCCGTACCTTGTGCTAAGGCATTGAGCACACAAAACTGCGCCTGCATATCGGTTGGGAAACCAGGATAAGGTGCCGTCTTGATATTCACCGCCTTCGGACGTTTACCCTGCATATCGAGCTCAATCCAATCTTCGCCCGTAGTAATCGTCGCGCCTGCATCTTCAAGTTTTGCGATAACCGACTCCAGTGAAGCAGGATCGGCTTTTAAACAACGAATACGACCACGGGTCACCGCGGCAGCAACGAGGAAGGAACCGGTTTCGATACGATCTGGCATAACTCGGTAATTGCAGCCCTGTAAACGCTCAACCCCTTGGATACGCAGTGTCGCACTGCCTACACCAGTGATTTTTGCACCCATGGCAATTAAGCAATTAGCGAGATCGATCACTTCAGGTTCACGGGCCGCGTTTTCAATCACGGTTTCGCCATCGGCTAACGCTGCGGCCATCAGTAAGTTTTCGGTCGCACCAACACTCACCATGTCCATAAAGATATGTGCGCCTTTAAGACGACCATCGACACGGGCCTTGATATAACCTTCTTTCACTTCAATCTTGGCGCCCATCATTTCGAGGCCATGTAAGTGCAAGTTCACTGGTCTTGCGCCAATGGCACAGCCGCCAGGCAATGACACGTCAGCCGTACCATAACGAGCCAATAACGGCCCTAAGATCAAGATAGAAGCACGCATGGTTTTCACTAGATCATAGGGAGCGCAAAACTCATTCAGATTAGTGGTAGAAATGCGGATCTGTCCGTCACCGAGTTCAGTCACTTCAGCGCCGAGACAGCGTAATAATTTACAGCTCGTACTCACATCACGCAGATTGGGCACGTTAGAAACCACAAAATCGGTTTCAGCCAATACACCCGCCATCAGAATAGGCAAAGCTGCATTTTTAGCACCTGAAATAATCACATCACCGGCAAGCGGGGGGCTTGCCTGAATTGTTAGTTTATCCACTTTTCCTCACTAGCTAGGCATGTTGAAAACTTTTTCGCGTTTCCATTGAGTCGGCGTGAAAGTTTTGATCGTTAATGCATGTAATTCACCGCTGGCAATGTGTGCCGTCAACGGTGCATAAATGGCTTGTTGCTGTTTGACTCGGCTCATACCATCGAAGCATTCACCTACGGCGATCACTTTATAATGGCTACCATCCGAGCTAGCGTGAACTTCTTCAAGCCCTAACGCATCACGTAAAATCTGTTCGATTAAGCTGCATTCCATGAAATCTATTACCCTATTCTCAATGCGCTTCTTCGGTAAAGAAGGCATCTAAATCATATAAATCAATTAGTTTTTTAAGTTGTGGTGAAGCAGAACTCAATACAAGTTGGCTGCGATGTTCACGCACTAACGCCAGCAAAAATGCCATGCCAGCGCTATCACTGTATTCGAGCCCAGACAGAGACAATATCTGGGTTGACTCATTTAGCAGTTGTTGCCGCTGTGGCCAAAGTGTAATGACATCGGCTTGGGTTATGCGCCCTTTGAGATGACAAACTGTCCCCTGTTGCACAAATTCAATCACGACTGTGACTTCCCAGACTTAGCCTTCATGACCACTTTCTCTTTAGTGCGATCTTCGAGCATCTTAATCACGGGATCGATACCCTGTTGGCGAATTAGATTAGAGATTTCCGACTGCTTAGAAGACAGTAAGCTCACACCTTCGGCAACTAAATCAAATGCCTTCCACGAGTCATCCTTTAAACGGCGCGCCTTAAACAATAGTTTAATCGGTGGGCGACCGGCTTCGATGATCTGCACGTTTACATCGACCATTTTCTCTTTGCTGAAATCAATCCCAGGTGAGAATTCCACTTTTTGATTAGTATATTCAGTAAAGGCTTGAGCATAAGTAGAGATTAAATAACCTTCAAAAGCATTGACGAAACGATTGCGTTGCTCTTCGGTTGAATCCTTAAGATATTGGCCTAATACCTTATAAGAAGCGTATTTATAATCGACATAAGGCATGAGTTCTTCACGAACAATCACCTTTAAATGGTCTGAATTTGCGTCGATTAATGCTTTATCTTTGTGAAAACGATCGAAGGTTTTATTGGCAACGGCTTTCACCATGGCATACGGATCTGTCGTATCGACAACCACATCAGCGGCGACTGCGCTCGTTGCCCCTAAAACCATCACTAACGGCAATAAAAAACGAGATAAGTTTTTAAACATAGCGGTAACCCCTATTTATCCTTCGAACCCATACTATATAAGAACTGACCAATCAGCTCCTCCAACACTAATGCCGAGCGAGTGTCGTCAATCTTATCGCCGTCTTTCAGCATACTGACATCATCGTCGACAAAACCCGGTGTTAACCCTAAGAATTGTTCGCCCAACAAACCCGAAGTCAAAATGGCTAAACTACTGGTTTCAGGGAATTTATCGTAACGCTTGTCCATCACTAATGTGACCACAGCCACTAACTTAACTGGGTCTAAATCTATGCTGCTCACTCGGCCAACGACAACACCGCCAACCTTGACTGGCGAACGCACCTTCAAACCACCAATGTTGGTAAAATTGGCTTGTATGGTATAAGTGCTATCGCTGCTTTTCACTTCAATATTGGCGACGTTAAAGACTAAGACCAAAAAAGCGGCCAATCCTGTTAAAAGAAACACACCCACTAATAATTCAATTTTTCGTGTCAACATGTTCAGCTACCACTCTGTTAATCCATCTAACCTGTGTCGAAATCCGCAGTGTTCCGTTAGCGGCCAAACATCAGGGCTGTCAGTAAAAAATCCAATGCCAATACAGCGAGGCTCGACTGAACGACAGTCTGGGTCGTTGCACGGCTGATGCCTTCCGGATTTGGGATCACTTGATAACCGCGATATAACGCAATCCAAGTGACCACTACGGCAAACACACCACTTTTGATCAAGCAGTTAACTATGTCCTGACGCCATTCGACAGACGCCTGCAGAATCGACCAAAACGCACCACTGTCGATCCCTTTCCATTCCACGCCAACAAGGTGCCCGCCATAAATACCTACAGCGGTAAACATCAACGCCAGCAATGGCATACTGATCACTCCAGCCCAAAAGCGCGGTGCAATAATCTGCCTTAATGGGTCAATAGCCATCATTTCTAAACTGGAAAGCTGCTCAGTACTTTTCATTAAACCAATTTCAGCGGTTAATGCTGAACCCGCCCGTCCCGCAAACAATAACGCGGTAACAACTGGCCCCAACTCACGCAGTAAACTGAGCGCCACCATAGGACCTAAGCTTTCTTCAGTGCCAAAACCAACTAAGATGTTGTAGCCTTGCAGTGCGAGCACCATGCCGATAAAGAGTCCTGAGACTAAAATAATCACCATAGATTGCACACCGACCACATAAATCTGGCGCACTAATAATGGAAAACCTTTACGCACGCGTGGCCAGCGAAAAATCGCGCCCCACAGCATAAGGCCTGCACGGCCAAAGCCGAGCACTAGCTCAATCGCGCTGCGGCCTAAGTCGGCAATACTGTCGATTAACTTCACTTGCCAACTCCTTTTGCCATTAATTCTTGCTGGTAATCATTTGCCGGATAATGGAACGGCACAGGGCCGTCCGGAGCACCTTGAATAAACTGTTTCAGCTGCGGATTATCAGCGTACTTTAATTCTTCAGGGGTACCGTGGGCGATGACTTTTTTGTCAGCCACCACATATACATAATCGGCAATGCCAAGCACTTCATCCACATCGTGGGACACTACAATTGAAGTCAGATTCAGCGCATCGGATAACTCACGAATAAGCTTTACTAACACGCCCATCGATATTGGGTCTTGCCCTGCAAAAGGCTCATCGTACATCACCATTTCAGGTTCAAGCGCTATGGCTCTAGCCAATGCGGCGCGGCGTTGCATACCACCGGATAACTCGCTTGGCATCATCTGAGCTGCACCACGTAAACCTACGGCTTCAAGCTTCATCAGCACGATAGTGCGAATAATGTCTTCAGGCAGTCCAGAATGTTCACGCAGTGCAAACGCCACGTTATCGAACACATTAATGTCGGTAAACAGCGCGCCACTTTGAAACAGCATGCTCATCCGCTTACGCAGACTAAATAATTCATTGCGACTCACGCCATGGATATCGTGACCGTCGAATAAAACTTGTCCATGGTCAGGCGTTAATTGGCCGCCAATCAATTTCAACAGGGTCGTTTTGCCTATGCCGCTCGGCCCCATGATCGCCGTCACCTTGCCCCTTGGAATGGACAGGCTAATATCTTCATATATCACACGCTGACCGCGGCTAAACCCCAAATTACGGATCTCAACCAACGGCGTTTGTTCTTGAGTCATGCTTGATTCCGACATTTGCAAATGAGGTGATCCTAGTCTTCCTAGACTGACCAATCGAAGAGCCGCAAATTGTACGTAATTGCGCTTTAACCTACAACCGAATCGACACTATCGCCCTGCGATACTTTCAATTTGCCTCATTTACAGCGAAAATGCGCCCTAAGTTTTCACTCTGCACAGGTAAAATGTTACTTAATGTTTTCAACCTAGTTGCAGAATTGGCAGTATTGGCTAATTCGTTCGCACTTAGCTCACTCTTCGCCCACTTTTATCGGGGAGAGTCGATACGCAATTGCGCAATAGAGGCATCCTATAGGGTAATACCCGCTGCGATATGGGATAAATCCATTGAAATAAACGACAAAGACGATGATATTGCTCAAGACCTTCTGCCGCTAAACACGTTATTGTGCATGAATAGCTAACGCAGCTGAACTTGACGAGTCGGATCAATCGCTCTAGCCTGCCGCAATTGTTTTGCTGTTTTCGGTAATTAACCACAGCAATACATAAGCTAAATTGTCTGAAAACAAACTAATACTTGGCAGAAAGCCTATTACATATCATCTTTATCGCGTACCAAATTGTGCTATTCCAATCCCATCAATGGGGCGACAAAGACAATGCAAAAAGAGAGATAGACATGGTAGACAAATCACAACTGCGCCAATGGGGTTGTAAAGTTATCGACATTGAAAAGTCAGCCCTAGACAATCTTTATCAATATGTTGATTCGGCTGAATTTGCAGAAGCTTGCGAGTTGATCCTCAACTGCACAGGCAAAGTGATTGTCATGGGAATGGGCAAATCGGGCCATATCGGCAATAAGATTTCTGCCACCCTCGCCAGCACAGGAACGCCCGCATTTTTTGTGCATCCGGGTGAAGCCAGCCACGGCGATCTGGGTGTATTGGCCGATAACGATGTGATTTTAGCGATTTCAAATTCTGGTGAGTCGAGTGAAATCCTCACCTTAATGCCGGTCATCCAACGTATGGGCGTGCCTGTTATTGCGGTAACGGGTAAACCCGAATCGAATATGGCGCGATTATCTAAAGTGCATTTATGTATCGAAGTCCCAGAAGAGGCTTGCCCACTTGGACTTGCCCCAACGTCGAGCACTACCGCGACCTTAGTGATGGGCGATGCCATCGCCATTGCGCTGCTGCAAGCAAAAGGCTTTACCCGTGATGATTTTGCTATGTCCCATCCCGGCGGTGCATTAGGACGTAAGTTGCTGTTAAAAGTCAGTGATGTGATGCACAGCGGTGATGACTTACCGCTCGTCAACCACGATATTTGCATCACAGAAGCCCTGTACGAAATCTCCAAGAAAGGCTTAGGCATGACGGCGATTATCGATGATCAGCGCAAGCTGGTTGGTATCTTCACCGACGGTGATTTACGCCGCGTTATCGATGCCGAAGTGAATTTACGCACGACGCCCATTGCCGATGTGATGACCCGTAACTGCGTCACGATCACGGATAATGTATTGGCCGCCCAAGCGCTGCAAGTGATGGACTCAAAAAACATCAACGGATTAATTGTTATCGATAAAGATCGCCATCCTATCGGCGCTCTTAACATGCTAGACATGGTTAAAGCAGGAGTCATTTAATGCCACAGCAAGGATTTTACGGCCCAATCAGTGATGATGTGTGGCAACGCGCGCAAAAGATTAAACTGTTGATTTGTGACGTCGATGGGGTGTTTTCCGACGGCCATATTTACTTGAGCAATAGCGGCGAAGAGCTCAAAGCCTTCCATACCCGTGACGGTTATGGCGTGCGCTCACTCCTCACCAGCGGTTTCAACCTCGCCGTGATCACAGGACGTCAATCCAAAATCGTTGAAAACCGTATGACAGCCCTTGGTGTTACCCATATTTACCAAGGCGTAGACAATAAGTTCGAGCCCTATGAAGCATTGCTCGCACTTTATGGTGTCACCCCAGAAGAAGTGGCTTATATCGGTGATGATATTGTCGATCTCCCCGTGATGAATGTCGTCGGTTTAGCGGTCAGTGTTGCTGACGGCCACCCCTATGTACGCCAACACGCCCATTTTGTGACTACGCTCAATGGTGGCCACGGTGCACTGCGTGAACTCACAGATCTGTTACTCCTAAGTCAAAATAAATTCACTTCGGCCCATGGAATGAGTATATGAGTCGTGTGACACTCGCAATTATCGCTTTTTTTGGAACTGCACTAGCGCTTTACTGGCAGGTCCAGAACAAACACAGCGGTGATTCCGATAACAGAGTAAAAGATCAAAATACCCCAGATTTCATCGTTGAAGATCTGCGCAGTGTTGAGTTCAATGAGCAAGGACTAGTGAATAGCCGTGTGACGGCGAAACACATGGAACATTATGATTCAACGAATCAAACTTTCTTTACTCAACCTGTTTATCTTGTTTATCCAGACCAAGGTAAAGCACAATGGCAGCTCAGGGCAGATCAGGGCAAGCTAAACAAGGAAACTGGCAAGGTTGTATTAGAAAATAATGTTATTATCGATGCCATTAGCCCAGAAGAACCGATTCAGACCTTGTCCACCAGTTATCTGGAACTCGATCTCAACACTATGATAATGACCTCTGACCGTACCATTTACGTCACAGGGAAAGATTTTAATATTCAAGGCCAAGGCCTTTATGCCGACCTCAACGCGCAAGAAGTGCAATTGACCAGTCAGGTAGTAGGAACATATGAAGCAAAATAACGTATTACTTGCCAGCCTAATGCTAATTATGAGCATGAGTGCTTTCGCGAAAGTCGGCGACTTAAAGCAAGAAGTCAAAATTAAAGCTGTGAGCCAAACTGCGGATATCAAAAACAACCAGATCATCTTCTTTGGTCCGGTGGAAGTTACCCAAGGCTCAATAAAAATCCAAGCAAATGAACTGCGTGCATTTTCCGCTGAAGGTGAAAATAGCAAAACTTTGGTCGCCACAGGCAACCCTGCTACGTATAGCCAGATATTAGACGATGGCCGTCCTGCATCGGCTAGCGCGAAAGAAATTCGTTACGATATGGCAAGCCGCACCTTAACGCTGAAAGGTATGGCGTCATTAGATCAAGCGGGTAGCCAAGTTACAGGCAATTTAATCCGCTATAACATGATTCAACAGAAATTGATGGCCGAGAGTACTGGCAGTGGTGACGATCGCGTGATCACTATTATTCAGCCTGAAAACTATCAAGATGATGCTAAATCAGACGCTCCGGCGGATAAACCTGTAAAAAAGCAGGACTCTAAATGACCCAAATCACCTTAAGAGCACAAAATCTGGCGAAAAGTTACAAGAGTCGCCAAGTGGTTAAAGACGTCAGTCTGACGGTAAAAACCGGTCAAGTCGTTGGCCTACTCGGTCCAAACGGTGCAGGTAAAACCACGACCTTTTACATGGTTGTCGGGCTAGTGAAGAGCGATAAGGGACATATCTTTATCGACGATGATGATTTAACCGCAGATCCTATGCATCTGCGTGCCCGCAAAGGCATAGGTTACTTACCGCAGGAAGCCAGTATCTTTCGTAAGCTAACTGTTCATGACAACATCATGGCCGTACTGCAAACTCGTAAAGAACTTAAAAACGAAGAACGAGAAGAAGAACTAGAACATCTGCTCGAAGAGTTTCATATCACCCACATCCGTGACAGCCAAGGCATGTCATTGTCGGGTGGCGAACGTCGTCGCGTCGAAATTGCGCGGGCTTTAGCCGCTAATCCTAAGTTCATTTTGCTCGATGAACCGTTTGCCGGCGTCGATCCTATTTCGGTTATCGACATCAAGAAGATTATCGAACAACTCAAAAGTCGCGGCCTTGGCGTACTGATCACAGACCATAATGTCCGCGAGACATTAGATGTATGTGAACATGCTTATATTGTGAGTCACGGAAACCTGATTGCCGAAGGAACTCCAGCAGAGATCTTAGACAATCAGCAAGTTAGGGCTGTGTACTTAGGTGAACAATTCAGGCTATAGTTAATCGAGCGAAGCCAATGGAGGCAATTTATACCGCCATTGGGCTTCACTCAAGATAATAATAAGCGACCTCATCCAACAATAATAACGTAGGGATCAGCGGTAACATGAAAGCGTCACTCCAGCTCAAACTGGGTCAACAGTTAACCATGACGCCACAACTACAACAGGCTATACGTCTGTTGCAACTGTCGTCATTAGAACTGCAGCAAGAGATCCAGCAAGCATTAGATTCTAATCCCCTTCTCGAGCTGGAAGAGGATCAATTCGACGCCACTAAAAACCCTGTAAACCAAACGCTATCCGATACGGATTTCAGTGAATCTAGCACTCTGCCACCAGAAAAAGACAGCTCCACCATAGACACGGCAGAGTCGCTAACCAAAGAATCCATGCCCGATGAGCTCCCCATGGACACCACATGGGATGAAGTGTTTACCGCCTCCCCAAACTCAGGCCCCGGCGGTAGTCGTGAAGACGATATGCCCTTCCAAGGCGAGACCAGTGAAGGGTTGTACGAACACTTAGAATGGCAAAAAAACCTCACGCCGTTTTCTGAAACCGATTTAGCCATTGCCACCGCCATTATTGATGCCATCGACGATCAGGGCTATCTCACCCAAAGCACTGAAGAAATTCTCGAAGCCATGGGCAATCCTGAAGTTGAGCTTGACGAAGTCGAAGCCGTACTCAAGCGTATTCAGCATTTTGATCCCATAGGCGTTGCCGCCCGCGATTTAAGTGAATGCCTGCTGATCCAACTGTCGCATTTCGCCGCTGATACTCCCAACCTAGAAAACGCCCGTATGCTGATCAAAGATCATTTAGATCTGATCGCCGCCCGAGACTTTAGGTTATTGATGCGTAAGACTAAATTAAAAGAAGATGAATTAAGGGATGGTATAGCACTTATCCAAACCCTCAATCCTCGCCCAGGTTTGTTGATCACGCCCAATAATGACGAATACGTTATCCCAGATGTGTCTGTGTCGAAGAAAAATGGCCGCTGGGTTGTTGAGCTTAATCCTGACTGCATGCCCAAAATCAATGTAAATCAACATTATGCTTCTATGGCACGCAGTACCAAAAACCAAGCCGATAGCCAATTTATTCGCGGCCATCTGCAAGAGGCTAAATGGTTTATTAAGAGCCTAGAAAGCCGTAACGATACTTTGCTTAAAGTTGCTAATTGCATAGTGCAATATCAGCAAGGTTTCTTTGAGTACGGTGAAGAAGCCATGAAGCCTATGGTGCTTAACGATATTGCCGAAGCGGTAGAAATGCATGAGTCCACCATCTCACGGGTCACAACTCAAAAATACATGCATACCCCTAAGGGACTTTTTGAACTAAAATACTTCTTCTCTAGCCACGTCGGTACTGACGATGGTGGTGAGTGCTCATCCACAGCAATCAGAGCCTTTATAAAGAAACTGGTGGCAGCGGAAAACCAGAAAAAACCATTAAGCGATAGTAAGATGGCACAACTTCTGGCAGAACAAGGGATCAACGTAGCCCGCAGAACCATTGCGAAGTACCGAGAGGCTATGCTTATTCCACCTTCTAATCAGCGTAAAAGTTTATAACCTACAGTGGATATCGGAGGACGTTTCTATGCAAATAAACCTAAGTGGACACCATGTCGAAATTACCGAATCGTTACGTGCATATGTAGAAGAAAAGTTTTCAAAACTTGAACGCCATTTCGAACAGATCAATAATGTGCACGTTGTGCTCAATGTTGAGAAAATGCAACAGATTGCCGAAGCGAGAATAAACCTCATAGGTGGTGAAGTTTTTGCTACTTCAGAGCATGCTGACATGTATGCCGCTATAGACGCCCTGATTGACAAGCTTGACCGTCAGGTTATTAAACACAAAGAGAAGTTAACAAAACACTAATAATGGAACTTTGTACCATACTGCGGCCGGAGTGCACTACCTGCGCCACTCCGGGCAGCAAGAAAAAGGTACTGGAACTCATCAGCGACTTAGTCGCTGCCCAGTACCCGACCCTCTCATCTCAAGAGATATTCGAAAGCCTAGTGGCGCGCGAAAAGATGGGGAGCACAGGTATAGGTAACGGCATCGCCATTCCACATGGTCGACTAGCCGATATAGATCAGCCCATTGCCATACTAATTAAGTGTGAAGAGCCGATAGCATTTGATGCTATCGATAAGCAACCTGTTGATATTTTATTTGCACTACTGGTGCCTGCAGACCAATGTCAGCAGCACTTAAGTACCTTGTCTTGCATGGCCGAAAAGCTGAGCGACAAGCAAATATTAAAGCAATTACGCAAGACGCATGATGAAACGGAACTCTATCAGGTAATCACTGGATGAAACTGGTCATAGTGTCGGGCCGCTCAGGCTCAGGCAAATCTGTCGCCCTTAGGGTACTCGAAGATCTCGGCTATTATTGTGTCGATAACCTTCCCTTGCCATTGATTGGCAGTTTGCTTGAGCAACTCAAAGGCAGTAACGATCTCGTCGCCATCAGTGTCGACGTGCGTAACATGCCTGAGCAGGATAAGGTCTTAGTAAAACAACTCGCTAGCCTACCTCCAGATACTGAGTTAACGAGCTTCTTCCTTAACTCCAGCGATAAAATTCTGCTCAAGCGTTACAGCGAAACCCGCCGTTTGCATCCTTTGTCGAAGAGCCGAGTGTCTTTGCAAGAAGCGATAAAGCTGGAGGGGAAACTGCTCGAGCCTATGTCAAAACTGGTCGATCACTACATAGATACGTCGAATCTGAATATCTATGATTTAAGCGACCAAGTCAGACAAATTCTCCTTGGTAGTGTCGATAAAGAACTCGTGATCAACTTCGAGTCCTTTGGCTTTAAGCACGGAATGCCCACCGAAGCAGACTTTATGTTCGATGTACGCTTTCTGCCCAATCCCCACTGGGAGTTGGCGCTGCGGCCATTGACTGGCTTGGATGAACCCGTAGCTGAGTTCTTAAATCGCCAACCACTGGTCAATAAGTTCATCTGGCAAATCGAAAATTTACTGGAGACTTGGCTGCCGCACCTCGAGCGTAACAATCGCAGTTATTTAACTGTGGCCATTGGCTGCACAGGTGGACAGCACAGATCGGTTTACGTCGCAGAGCAATTGGCCAAACGCTTTAGTAACGGTAAACATAAAGTGTATGCCCGTCATCGAGAGCTCAATAATGCCAAAGCTTGAACGTCAGATAACTATCTGTAATAAGCTCGGTTTACATGCCCGTGCCGCCACTAAGTTGGTGGTACTGGCTTCCGAGTTTGATGCGACCATCACCTTAATCCAAGGCGATAAACAAGCATCGGCCGCCAGTGTACTTGGCTTACTGATGCTTGAAACTGGTATGGGTAAAACCATTAAGCTTATCGCCGAAGGCCCAGATGCAGAGCCGGCTCTCGATGCCATTTGTGCCTTAATCGACGCTAAGTTTGACGAAGCCTGTTAGTTTCACTTCACACTAAGCACTTCATCGTTAGTTTCACTTCATGTCTAGTTTAAAAAACTTGCCATTCAGACATGGCAAAACATTTGTCGCTCGACGATACAAGCTACTGGCGATTACACTAGCGGTCATTGCGCTGGCCTTACCTTAGCCGCCTTAATCTGTGTCATCGACTGACGCTTAGTCACCGCTAAATCCTAGCCCAACACCAAGATCTCAAACCAATTTGCCGCACAATGGAGGACAAATGCCCGTAGATAATGTAGAAAACGATCACACCGGACATAGTCTTGACCAGTTAAACCAAGCGCTTAGCAGCGGCATGTTCGTACACGTGCGCAATATGCTGCAAAAAATGGCCGCCTCAGATATCGCGCTGATCTTAGAATCATCACCGCCAAGTGCCAGACAAGTACTGTGGCAGCTCATCGATCAGGAACAAATAGGCGACATACTCGATGAGTTGAGTGAAGAACTCAAAGACCCACTGATCCGCAGCATGAGCCCTGAGCGAGTCGCGAAAGCGACAGCAAGCATGGACACCGACGATCTCGCCTATATTCTGCGAAGTCTTCCCGACGCCGTTTACAAACAAGTGTTGCAGTCGATGACGGAGCAAAATCGCCTGAGGGTAGAACAAGCCCTATCTTATCCAGATGAGACCGCCGGCAGCTTGATGAACACAGATACTGTCACCCTAAGACCCGATGTGAATATCGATGTGGTGCTGCGCTATCTTCGGCAAAGGGGCAACCTACCCGACACCACAGATACCTTATATGTGGTCGACAAACAGGACAAAGTCCTTGGCGGTGTGAGGCTGGCAGATCTGCTGACTTGCGCGCCAAGCACCACAATTCGCAATATCATGGATCCCAATATTCAAAGTATTCCGGTGAGCATGTCCGACAGCGAAGTCGCGCAGAAATTCGAACGCAATGATTGGGTATCGGCACCTGTCGTCGACTGTGATGGTAAGCTGCTCGGGCGTATCACAATCGATGACGTAGTCGATGTTATCCGCGAAGATGCTGAACATTCCATGATGGGTATGGCGGGGATGGACGGAGATGAAGATACCTTTGGTCCTGTGCTAAAAAGTACCCTACGTCGCTCGCTCTGGCTCACCATTAACTTATTCGCCGCCCTGCTCGCCTCGTCGGTCAGCAATATGTTTGAAGGCACTATTGAGCAATTTGCCACTATCGCCATCCTAATGACGATTGTCCCTAGCATGGGCGGTGTTGCCGGTAATCAGACCTTAGCGCTCGTGATCCGTGGTATTGCTTTAGGCCATATCGGCCAAAGCAACGCCCGCTGGCTTATCGGTAAAGAGCTATCGATTGGTTTTCTCAATGGCTTGATGTGGTCGATTTTAGTCTTTGTCGCCGTGTGGCTATGGAAGGATGATATGGCACTGGCGGGCTTAATTGGTAGCGCCATGCTGATCAATATGACAGTAGCTGGGCTTGCAGGTGCGAGTATTCCATTGATTTTAAAACGACTTAAAATCGATCCTGCCCTCGCTGGCGGTATGGTGCTCACCACAGTCACTGACGTGGTTGGCCTGTTCGCCTTCCTCGGGTTAGCGACGCTCTACTTGATGAACTAACGCTTTAACAGTTTGAGCTAATAACAAAAACGGCACCTCAAAGGTGCCGTTTTTTATCCCGCAGGAAAACTAAAGAAGGCTATTTTGCCGGAGGTTGGAAACCATAACTGCTCAAAATCGCTTGGCCTTTGGTCGATAGAATAAACTCAGCTAACGGCTTAGCGGCAGTATTAGCGCCTTGTAAAACCAGTAAACCATAGTCGGCACCCACGGCGAGTTCCTGCGGTAAGTCGATGATTTGTAAACTCGGCACTTCTTTTTTAGCCAGCACAGCATTAGTGCAATAGGTTAAAAAGATATCCGCTTGCTTGTTTTCCATCACCCAGCCATAGGGGTTGCGATCTTTAGGCGGTTTAACGCTCTCAGGGCCGCCCGTCAGTTGTAATGCCTTGGTCTCTAACGCGGCTTTCGCATTGGGTTTTACCGCTTCGGCCTTAGCAAAAACGGCCCAGGCATAATCACCCGCGGGGTCGGCTTTCGGGGTTGAGGTACCGACTTTAATCTTAGGATCTAACAAGGTATCGAGTAACGTCGCACTCGTCACCTGAACTGTGTCTTGAGCAATGGCGCAGAGTTGATTACGGGCAAACATTTGCACTGCTTCGCCCTGACCTGAATCCACTAATGCCTGTGGATGTTTCATATTCGCCGAGGCAAAGATATCGACTTTCTCGCCCTCTTGAATACGTTTTAACAATAAACCTGAGGGCGCATATTGCGCTACAACACTCATTTGCGACTGTGCTTGATAAGCAGCAATAATATCACTCATCGCAGCCTTTAAACTGCCTGCGGCGCGCAGTTCTATCGGCGCGACTCCTGTGGTCAGTTCGGCTTTCATCGGCACTCCTTGTACAGCAGTCACCATGATGACAGGACTTAAACTCAAGGCTACTAACACATTTTTGCTTATCATAGTCATATTCTCCTTTAGGCACTAAAAGTCATTCTTGTGACTTATTCCCATACAGAACGTGAAATCGATAAAGGGATCAAGCTGAAGTCATCCCAAGGTAATTAGCAGTGATATGTTTGTGGTGCAGGTCACTCAAGGTGCGCTTCATAAAGGACAAATTGTCTAATTGAAGCACGGCAAGCTAATCACTCAATTAGCCCACCACTGAAAACAAAAAAGTCGCCCTAGGCGACTTTTTCAGCGAGAACTTTGCGCTTAGACCAGACTATTTACCTGTTGGTATTAGTACGATCTCAACGCGGCGGTTTTGTGCTCGGCCATTTGCATTGGCATTTGATGCAATAGGACTCGCTTCACCCATACCTTTTGATTTTACACGGGCAGAGGCAACGCCTTTACTCATCAAGTAATTACCCACTTCGCTAGCCCGGACCTGTGACAGACGTAAATTGTAAGAGTCTGAACCACTGCTGTCGGTATAACCTAATATGTTGAGCTGCGTTTTGCTGTATTCCTTGGCCACAACCGCCACTGAATTCAGCACGCGTTTAGCACCGTCGCTTAACTCGGTTTGATCTACGCCAAAGGTCACTTCATTAGGCATATTCAAAATGATGTTATCGCCGTTACGGGTCACACTCACGCCCGTTGAGGCTAATTGTTGGCGTAATTTAGTCTCTTGCACATCCATGTAATAACCAATACCACCACCGACTGCAGCGCCCGATGCAGCACCAATTAAGGCACCTTTACCGCGGTCGCTCTTGCTCGAAGATACCACCCCAATTGCGGCACCCGCGACGGCACCAATCAATGCGCCACTGGTAGCTTTAGCGGTTTGTTCTTCGTTTGAATAGGGATTGATTGTTGTACAACCCGATGCAACTAGCGCGGTCGTCAATACCACTATGGCTAACAGGGATGGTTTAGATTGCACTGCCTGAAAACACTTCATCATTTATAACCTCTTTATATGATTGATGACTGTGAATACCGCTCAAAAGGGCAAGAAATATCACGTCCATTAGGTAATTCGAATGACCTAGGGATTGCCACAAAGCAGGCAGTATATAAGCAATTGCGCTGGAGACAATCCTTTATCCATCTTCAATTATGCTAATCCAGATTTTAGTCAGCAAAGATACAGATTTCGGGCTTCAATCATGGCTTGTACCGCCCAATTTCATATCAAGTCTATGGCACCGAAATAGTGCACCTTGCACCTTTATTGGCAGCACTAAAAAATCACGTCGTTTTAATCGAAGTCGCAATGCAATGATTTTAAAGGTTAAAATAAAAACTAGAATATTGGCACGAATTTTACATACTACTAAGTGAGTAGACAGTCAGACGCGGTAAACATCGCCGAAAACTAGAGTCAACTTCAACAGGATTAATCCAAATTAAATGGACCTATCGAGACAGAAAATGGGCTCGAGTATTTAGGGTCATAAAGGAGGAAGTATGAAAACGGTCATGAACTTTATCGCACTATGTCGCCACGAATGGATTTGTCTGCGCCATCTAGGTCTGAGCCAGTGGGATTTAGAACAGCTTCACTATTATCAATAAAAGGCAACGCAAACGGTCATATTTTGGTTCTAAGGCAGTAAAAGAGGGAACGCTCATGGGAATCGCAGAAAATAGTCTCAAGCTACATGTTATCACCGAGGTTAAAGTACAAGGTCGCTTACTGTCGGATGTTGCACGTCAATACGGTTTATCTGCCAAGGCAGTCTACCAATGGGTGCGAGAAAGCGATCTGCAACCCCAGCAAAGAGAATGCGCATTAATGAGTGAGATTGCCCAGCTACAGAAAAGAATTAAACAGCTCAATCATGAGCTACGCACGATAGGTTAAGTGCTACATGGCAATTGAGTGCCTGTACAACAAGCTAAACGTGCCCGAATAGACAAGGCCGGACGAGATTGCATATCGCCCTGCTGATAACGCTAACGATGTAAAAGATGTGCTAACAACAATAATAACAGCGCCCTTTTTAGTCCGGCCTTGTCGTCCAAATTGATGAACCCAGCGAAGATTGGGAAATAGTATTAACAGCAACAAACGGATAAGGACAATGCAAAAGTTTCGGCAAGACTAGGGAGGGAGTTATCTCCCCCAAGATCAAATATGTGAATTGTGCTCCCCCAAGTCATGAACATATTTCTCTCTCTGGCCTTGTCATTTTATTCACAGGATCAATGATGATCCAGCACTGCAATGAGTGTGGTGCGCCAAGGAAGGCCGTGATTGGTATTACATAGATTGACTGAAGAGTTACCAAGGTTTCGGCAAGGATTGAGGGAGTTGTCTTCCCCAAAGATTAAATATGTGAATTGTGCTCCCCCAAGTCATGAACATATTTATCTCTCAGCTCTTGTCCTTTTATCACACTGTTCGATGATTGCTAGCTTGTTTGTAGCAACAAGGATGGCCCCAGCTTCCATCGGGGATTAAGCCAAGGATTGGCTAACGCCAAAAATTAAATAACAATAATAAAATCAATAACAAAAAATAATAATTCACTTAATTTTTAGCATAAAAAAGACGCTACTTTGAGCGTCTTTTTTATGGGTGAAAAACAACGACTGACGATTAATAGTCTTCTTCGTTTGCCTCTTGGATCCGCTGCTTACGCTCTTGTGCCTCTTCAAAGGCTGCTTGGATTTCTTCCAAGACCGCACTAACATCGGCTTCGACCAGCACTTCGGTAAACTCACCCGTTAATGGTGTTTCAGGCTTCAATTCACCGGCTTCAAACAGGGCCCAAATTTCTTTGGCGTATTGTGTTTTTAGCAGCTCAGGAGCATACAAACCATAGTATTGAGTCATGTTATTCACATCACGCGCTAACATCCATTTGGCATGGTTATTCGCCGCGGCATCGACCGCCTGAGGCAAATCGATAATCACTGGCCCTTCACTGTCAACTAACACGTTAAACTCAGACAAGTCACCGTGCACTAACCCAGCACAGAGCATACGTTTGACATAGGTCATCACCAACGCATGATCCTTCAAGGCTTTTTCTGCCGACATACTAACATCGTTTAATCTCGGCGCGACATTGCCCTCGGCATCCGTCACTAACTCCATCAGCAACACGCCATCGAAACAACCATAAGGCGTTGGCACACGCACACCCGCATTCGCTAAACGGTAAAGTGCTTCAACTTCAGCATTTTGCCAAGCTTCTTCCTGCTGATCGCGGCCAAATTTAGACCCTTTTTCCATCGCGCGCGCGCGACGACTGTTACGGACTTTTCGGCCTTCTTGATATAACACAGCTTGCTTAAAACTGCGCTTGTCCGCTTCTTTATAGACTTTGGCACAGCGGATATCATCACCACTGCGTACAACATACACAGTCGCTTCTTTACCGCTCATTAACTGGCTAATGACCTCATCGACCAGTCCTTCATCAACCAGGGGTTGGATTCGTTTCGGAGTTTTCATAGCGCCCTTATACCTTACTTAGGCATGATATGGAATACTGCGGGCAAATCTTCATACAAAAGCGGTCTCCAGCGGAAGTTTGATGAATATAGTTTAGGATTGTTAAACGAATTTTAAGTAAAAACTAATGCACTTGCGTGTTAAACACAATACCAGATTTACTCAGCACTTTGGCAAAGAAAGAGACTGAAAATACCGCTTTAACTAAAAGAATATTCTTTTATGCTCACCCCAATAAAATCAGACTCAAAACGACAAGCCATATTCCACGGCGAATATGCCAATCCAAGCCCGTTGAAATAATACCCAGAGCTAAATTGGTGCAGGAACTTAACTCAAACAAACAAGGCAATCACACTGCCCACAGTCGCCGCCGCTTTCAATATTTGGCCTGCACTGTAATAAGTGTCGTTTGAACTCTTAACGTCATCTACATCATCCGCACTAGGCTCAGATATTTTACTCCTTGCATTGCCATCAAAACTGACCTCAGCTTTAGGAGCTGCCAGCCCTAATGCACCATAGGTAAAGGATTTAAGTCCGCTTGGCTCGGCGGTATCAAGGGATTGATGAGCCGACTTAACTGCCGGTAATGAAGCTGAATACGCAGATGAAATAAGTGAAATCATAGCGAGCACCAAAGCAGACATTTAAAGAGTTAACCACAAACTAACACAATATCAGCTGGTTATCATGCATTCATCCGCTAAACTGTGATGGATTCTGCCCAACAAAGCTCATCTATGACCGTATAAATGGCGGTATATATAGCTAGATCTCCCCCATAAGAGCCTTTATCCTAAACACCACAACATATAGAGAACTTATCCATGCACTATCCCAGCATTTTCCTCGCACTTTCAGTCCTATCCCTGACTCAATGCAGCAGCTTATCGATTGAAGAATGCGCCAATAGTGATTGGTTTGCCCTTGGGCTTGCCGATGGCAACCGTGGGACAAGTTCTGGGCAATTAAATCAATATCAAAAAGATTGTCGTGAATTTAATCTCAGTGTCGATACCGCGCAGTGGAAACAAGGATACCAGCAAGGGTTAGCCAGTTACTGCGTGCCAGAAAATGGCTACCGCGTAGGCTTAGCGGGAGAAAGTTATTATGGGGTTTGCAGTAATAACCAGTTTGTTGAGCGCTATAACCAAGGCCATCAACAATACCTGACCAACAAACGTTTAACTGAGATTGCCGATCGCTTAAATACCATAGAGAGAGAAATAAGCAGTCTTGATGGCAAGATCAATAATCTCACCGACAAGGCTGACTTATTGAAACAGAAAAACAGTCTACTCAACGAAAAAAACCAACTGTTAGATGAAAGATCTCGCCTACGCAGACCTGATATGCGCTTCGAATTTAGATTTTAAGCCATAAAAAAACACTGAACCCAATAAGGACTCAGGGCTTTAGCTTCGCAGCTCGTTATTTTTGCGGTATTCCACTACTTATAACCTTGAACATTTGACCCAAAGCGACCAATTTAGACTTTCTAAACGCAGGCGAGCGCAGAAAAAACACATAGTAGAGTAGGCTAGCGGACGTCCATGCTATGGCTAAACTCCATAAATCATGACTCAAGAAGTGGGCGCCGCGTAACTCTTGGCCAATGCCAAATACTAGGCCTAAACTCAAACCAAAGATTAATCCAAACTTAGCTAAATGCGGGCGATACTCACGCAGCACGTAATACAAGGCAACCCAAGCAAACCCGCCGCTGGCATGACCACCCGGGAAACATTGACCAAACTCAGCACTTTTAGGTAAACGAGAAAACAAGGATGAATGTATCATATGGCCGCCAAACTCAATCACATCCCACGGGCAGGTCATGTGAGTAACGCTCTTGCCAATTCGGACCAGCAACACACTCGCCAATACGCTACTAAATAGGTAAATCAGGCCCTTGCGGTACGGTTTTACCCTGTCACTTCGAAAACTAAAGGCAATGCCGACTACGACACTCACCGCCAGCAAGATGACAAAGTTACGCCCAGTGACATGCAGTAAATCTTCGGTCAACCAATATCCTCTCAATGGCCAAGAGTCGATGCCCCCTTGCCAATGAAATAACAAAGTCGCGACTTTCATATCAGCGTGAGTCCATTCAAGCCCCACTATGATCACTGCAAACACTAAAAGCGGCGTAATTAAATGCCCCTTAGCAAAATCCATAAATGTCATCATAACTTTATCTTTCAGATAGTTATTCACTAATAAATCCAAAAACCAGAACATTTAGTGTTAGAGTACCGTTGAATTCTTACCTAACACTTAAGAGATCTAACAGCGCAGTATTTAAGATAGAACCGAGATTTTGCAGTAACTAAATTTACCGAAAAGACTCACATCATGAGTAAAAAGACTATAGTTTATGAATAGTATCGCGCCTCTAGGACTGAGCATTCATGCCATACAACCTCGCCATTAACCAGTCTCAAAAAGATCGTTTATTTGCCGACATTGCTATCGACACAGACAAAATCGTTGTTCCCCAAGAAATGGTTGATAACTGGCAACAAACCTTAGATTTGCTCTCTGAATTAGTCGACACCCCCGCCGCTTTGATCATGCGTGTCCATCAAACCGATATTGAGGTCTTTACCTCGAGCCGCACCCAAGGTAATCCCTATAAAAAACATGATAAAGACAGTTTAGGCCACGGGCTTTACTGCGAAACAGTGATCAAAGAAGGTAAGGAACTCCACATTCCTAACGCCCTAAAGGATAAAAACTGGGACAAAAATCCTGACATTAAACTCGGCATGATCGCATACTGTGGTTTACCTTTACGTTGGCCAGATAGCAGTGCCTTTGGCACTATCTGCATGCTCGATAGCCAAGAGCATAATTACCCCCAATCTTTTCGCAGCTTACTCGCTCGGTTTCAAAATGGTATCGAAGCTAACCTAGTCACCCTTTATCAACAGGCTAAGCTACAACTGCACAATCAGCAGCTAGAGCAAAAAGTACAACAGCGCACCCATGAACTCGCCGAACTTAGCGGCAAGCTCATCAAAGAAATCGAAAACCGCACCTCCACCGAAACCTCACTGGAATACCATAAAAGCTATGATCCACTGACGGGATTACCCAATCGCATCAATTTGATTAATAGTCTGTCTATCATGCTCGAAAAAGTGAATCGCAAAGAAAAAATTTCAGTACTCTATCTTGGGCTGCGCAATTTCAAATCCATCAACGACAGTTATGGTTACCTGATTGGCGATAAAATTCTCACTATTCTCAGCCAACGTTTACAGCACTATACCGATGAAAACACCTTTATCGCCCGCATCGCTGGCGCCGAATTTGTGATTATTCAAGCCCACAAACCTTCGAATAACGAAACCAATAAACTCATCAATAAAGTGCTTAACTGCTGTAACACGCCCTTTGGTGTGGCTGATTTTGTAATCACGATTCCCTCGAGCATGGGCATAGCACAAGCGCCTATGGATGGTATCGATGCCGCCATCCTGCTGCAAAAAGCCGGAGCGGCCATGACGATCAGCAAGGCTGATGGCTCAACTCACAGCTTCTTTAATCAAGATACGCAAGCCGCTTTAAACCTACGCTATCAACTGGAATCCCACTTGGTCGATGCACTGAACAAGAACGAGTTAAGCCTGCATTACCAACCCTTTATTAACTTAAAGACGAAGCAAGTGATTGGTGCCGAAGCCCTGCTGCGCTGGCATAATCCCATCCTTGGCAATGTCGCCCCAGACAGATTCATCGCCTTAGCTGAACGTAATGGCCAGATTATCGATATTGGCAATTTTGTATTGCATACCGCGCTGTCTCAGGCGGCAAAATGGTGTCGCGAGGTAGGCCAAGAGTTTAAAATCGCCATCAATATTTCCCCTTTGCAAATGCGCAATCCCCGCTTTAGCGAACACATAGCCGACTTACTCACCCTCTATCAATTGCCCCCCACCGCCTTAGAACTTGAAATTACCGAAGGCATGCTGATGCAGGATGAGCACATTGCCCACAATGTCATCCAAAAACTACAAGAACTCGGTATCCGCATCTCCCTAGATGATTTTGGCACAGGCTACTCATCCTTAAGTTATTTACAAAAATACTCTTTCGACACCTTAAAAATCGATCGCTGCTTTATTAGTAAACTCGAAGAAAACGAACAAAATAGAGAGTTAACAAAGGCAATTATTGCCATTGGTAAGAAACTGGACTTGGAAGTGATCGCCGAAGGCGTAGAAACCCTAGAACAAGATGCCTTTATTCGCCACGAGGAATGCGACTTAGGCCAAGGCTACCTCTACGGTAAACCCATTACCGCAATACAGTTTGAGCAGGCATTTATCCATAAAAAAGAGCATTAAGTTCATCCTTAATGCTCTTTTTATTTCGCGAATTAAAACCGACTGAATAATGTTACATGAATAGTCATTTCCACAAAATGTTATAACTCACATTTGTACAAAAGTGAGCTAGTTTTTTACTCTAATTCGTGGAGTTCGGATTAAAATCCCTATGGGTTATCACCTTACAAACGCAAGCCAACTGTTTTACGTCCGTTTAAGCAACTTATTATGTTCTCTTGCTAACCACCACAAAAATAAGATTGCTTGTAATCCCGAAATACCTGCATAAAACAAAAACAATTCAATTTTCATAGAAGGTAGTGAAATCAGAATACCGAAAGCTAGAATCCCTAAAAAATAACACCATTTATTCTGATTAAAGAACTTTACTGCCACCCAATGCACAGGAAAGCCAATTAACATCCATCCAATAATTGAGAATATAAAATAGAACACTAAAACAAAACGTATTGATCCATAGAGGTATTTAAAATCCATTGTTATTAAGTCAGATTCATTACTCCAGTAAAACAGCATAATTGGAACAAAACATATTGCTATAGCAATAAACACGGCTCGTAAAAAGTGCTCCAAATTCACAACCTCTCCCTGAGAACATAACGCCGCAAGCGGCGAGCGTTAGCCAGTCCAGCACCGAAGGTGCGATGCTGACTTGCCTTGTTAACTTTTTGCATACTCTACAACTAAAGACAGCGGGAACAAAAAAATAGCTGCCAACAAGAAATAACAACAAAGATAAAACACTCCGTAATAAACTGAATTTGTTATCTTACAAGCTAACTCCAATCTACGGGTGCCTAGCAGAGACGGAAAATAACTAGAGAACAGATTAATCGCATCAGCATTCTCTTCAAATAGTTTCACTAAGAAAAGCCTTAGCGTTGTGATAGTCATTACCATCCCTGCAAGGACAAAGGTTAAAAATAATAACCACTCAGCCATTTCAAAAGCTGTAACACCAACGAATGCAGCAAGAACAAGTAACATAGTGCCGATAACCCACCAGCGATAATAGCTTGCCGCCTTTTTTGTAAGGGCCTGATAGCAAAATTTAAGCGGTGCTTGAGGGTGCATAGTTCTTCCATAAAGTTAACGCCCGCAGCACGCGCGGCTTTGTAGTGAAGGCGGAGCTGCAACGAAAAGGCCGTCGCTGTGCCTGCGATTGTTAGGCATTTCTACTTCCGGCCCCTCGAAATATAGTCGGCATATTCATCTTGAATCATAAACTCGTTCAATAACCTTTCAGATGATCCTGCGAATCGTTGCTCAATAAACTCTATCGCTTGGCCAAATGAAGTGAATGATTTGACCTCATTGGCATCCTCTAGCTCTAGGTCTGGATCTAGTGGACCAAACTCATAAATATTAAGGAATGATTCATCACCCAAATCAGCAGTTTCGTAAACTGAAACATCTATTTCGGATTTGGGACCTCGAACGCTTAGCCACTGAATACCAGCACGGCCATCCCGTTCACAGCCACCAAGAAAGCACTCAACTGCTTTCCCTCGCTTAAGCGCCGACTCGGCTTCTTGAAGATTAAGGTATCTACGGCTCATTGTGTATGCCTAACGCCGCGCAGCGGAAAATTTGTCCGACTGCAGCGCCTTGTTAACTGCAGAACTCAATTCTATAGCCTCTGGCTGTACTGTATTTTAAATCATTAAATGTGTCGCATATAACGGAACTATCAAAGAAACTAGATGCTTCATTTGTTTTCCCTTTAGTTCCGAGACCAAGTACAAGCCGCTGCAGCACTGGCAAACTATTATTTAGCTCAGAAAACAATACAGGATCTATCTTCGAATTAATTACAGCCAATTCGTTAATTGAGCTACCTTTAATACCTGACAAAGAGGAAAGTCCATTCATGGTATCCATGACCAAGCTCTTAAGGTGCTTTAGATTGGAAACATCTGGAATGGATGTAACTTGCTTTAGAGTACTTAAATGCAATATCTCAAGAGATGTCAGGTTTTCCAGGGCACTTAGATCGTGTAATTTCTTTACCCAAAGTATTTCTAGGCTTGTTAACTTAGATAATCCTTTAATAGCATTTAGGTCTTCAAATGTGCCGAAACCCAAATATAAACTTTCTAAATTACTCAGACTGGCAACATGCTCTATTTGTTTTTCTTGATACCCTGAAAGGGTTAGGTCTCTAAGGCTAGTGAGCGTAGCTATAGAATCGATATCTTTCTTATTTTTGACCAAACTCAGAGAATTTAACTTATTCAGATCTGATAGAGGCATTAAAGATACAGTTTTTTTATTAAGCTCTCCCAGACTCAAAAACTCTATATCGTTTACATGCTCAGCAATAGCATCAATACTTGTTAGCGCAGGAAGAAAAATCTCTAAAGCTCTAATGCCCGAATAGTGTTTCAGGAAATCTAAACTGTAATCGTTACCCGCAGACCATGTAGGACCAAAAGCACCACCTAAGTATGATAGAGATATACCATCGATTTTTCCTTGGCGTATTTCATCCGCGATAGATGAATGTTCTTCATCGCTCAAATTGTCGGCTATCTTTTTTAGTTTTACGCGCATAATCTCAATTCTAGGTAGCAGTTAACGTCTTAGTATTTATGCGCTGCGCTGTTTGCAGGGCATAAATCGCTTGTTGACTAAATCTCAAATATGGCCACTGCCACATCCATGTAAATGGGTATAAATGATGCTATAGGAATTTGCTTTTTTGCGGTAGCGGTTTTTTATACAGTTTGATGGGTAATCACTTGATATCGTTTTAGCTTTCTCATTTTTCGCGCTTATTTTTTGCTGATCAATCGCTATCTAACGACTCAAAACTCCAAGGAATACACCTCCACTCGGAGTTGCCGCAGGGCGAATAGAGCTCTTGATTTAATAAAGAGTGCGTGAGTTCGGTCATGGATGACCGACTAGCTTTCGCAGGTGCAGGGGCGAATGAACATCGGTGATTTTCGCGCTTATGAGCGAGAGGCTAGGACTGCCGAACTGGAGGGCTTTACATGGATGTAAAGCGCATCCTTCGGAAGCGATAGCAAATTTGGCAATGAGCACAAGGAGCTTTCAACTCCGTTGGGGGCGTCTTGGAGCATCCAAGGGCGAAGGCCTACGGCCGCTTTGAGCGCGAGATATGGATATCGAGCTGGCTATTTAACATGGATAATGGAATGGACCCATCCACTTTTAATCGGCCTCGCAATGGGCCACGATGTAGTCGCTAAAACTCATCAGAAAGAGGACGGGTCCACCTATGAAGATTACTACAATCGGTTTAGATATCGCAAAGTCTGTTTTTCATGCTGTTGGTGTCGATAAAGCAGGCAAGTTAATCAAAAAGAAAATGCTTAGACGCAAAGACTTGCTGCCCTTTGTCGCGAAAATTGAGCCTTGCCTTATCGTTATGGAG